>JAFMDF010000519.1 GCA_017857395.1 Bacteroidota bacterium
GCAAAATTTCAAAGAACTAAAAAACGTGTATATCCTACTTGTGTGGTTACGGTAGCCTTCAAAAACTTATAGAATTATAGCAAAAAATATAAAATTGTATATAGTTACAAGTTATTAGGTAAATTTACTAGAAGTCACTAGCATTAAACATATTTGTGACATGGTAAGTAAGTGTGTAATAAAATATGAGTTCATCTATTTTAATTGACTTTTTTACGGCCACCTAAAAAAAGACCGCTAACTACTGCGCAGTTAGCGGCCTTTTGAAATATTTTTTTAAGTTGAGAAAAATCGGTAGTGCAGACTTCAGTCTGTTCTGGATACAGGTCTTTAGACCTGTTGCCTTTTTGGTTGGAAGAAAACATTAAATTTTTCTTCATCCGTGCATGCTAACCTAAAGGTCAGCGTCCCGAACAGGATAAATCATGCGCTACCAGTTTATCGCAATTTAAATTAATTAGTACAACCGATTAACCAAAACTTTCTTGGTAATAGGCTGCGTATTTTCCGCATCAATCGTTAAATGATACATACCATTTTGGAAACTACTCAAATCAATTTGCATTAATTGGGTAGAAATTTCATCCAATTCCAATGCTTGCACTAATTGACCATAAAGGTTTCTAATTTTGATATTTCCTCGCTTACCTGCCAAAGTTTTCAAATCCATATACAACACTTCTTGTGCTGGATTAGGGAAAACTTGAATACTGTTCGCAATGGCATTCAATTGTCCAGAAGTCGGTGTATTTCTATTAGAAGCACCATTCGGGCATTCTGTACCGTTTCCTGAAAGGTTGATATTAATATCTCCATTATTACCATTAGTACCCTCCAAAATATCTAATACTAAACCAGTTGATGGTTCACTTTGTACCTCTATTTTCAACCAGCCACTTGCACCGAAAGAAAGGTCGTAATTCGTCACATTAGCTCCGTGACCTAACTGAAATGCTTCTGCATGGTCTCTTACCGTCAATACCGCACCTGCTGCTGTTCCTGTTCCCGTTAAGGTACCCGTTATATCGGCATAATAGTAGTAGTTATCTGTATTTGGATGTAAACAAGTATGTTCTTTAGCGGCCCCTGTTGGAGAAACAACTGTTCTACCTGTTAAATTGATATTCACATCGAAACCAATCTGTGCATCTCCATTATTGGTAATTCTACCTGTCAACATCGCTGTTCCATCTGTAAATTCCATTAATAAACCATCATGGAAAGTATAGCGTCTTTCCAAATCACGATGGAACAAAAAGAAGCCATAGTCTACTCCTACAGAACAATATTGCGTATTGCTTACTGTTCGGTTCGCACATTTTTCTGGCCCAATTGGCGTACCCGCACAAGAACAACCATCTGATTGAATCACATCATTTTCGGTCGTTGCATCTCCATCATCACAGCCCGTTCCTGGTGTTTGTTTTGCGCCAATATTTGGATTATTATCATCACAATCATCATCTCTACATACACCATCTCCATCATTATCACCTCCTTTATCCGCACATGGGTCTGGTACAATACCTGCACAAGAACAACCGTCTGATTGAATCACATCGTTTTGGGTAGCAGCATTGCCATCATCACAACCCGTTCCTGGTGTTTGTTTTGCGCCAATATTTGGATTATTATCATCACAATCATCGTCTCTACATACACCATCTCCATCATTATCGCCTCCTTTATCCGCACATGAGTCGCCACCATCTTCCGTAACAGTTACTGTCACTCGGTTGTAGCAATAAGGATTAAAGCTTTGGATAGTTACGCTATAATCACCAGCACTTAAGCCACTAACCATTTCCATAGGATTACAACCACCTTCACAAACTAGTTCTTGCGCCCAACCTGTTGATGGGCCAGAAATTTCTATTTTTGCATTCGCTGCAATATTTGAAATCGTTACTTTGCCTGCTTCTCCTGTTACGACTGCATCATTACAATCCAAGTCTCCACCAGTTTCGCCATTAGGTGTATCATCACAAACATTTCCAATGCCATCATTATCATTATCTGCTTGATCCACATTTGGAGTCGTTCGACAATTATCCACATTATCACAAACACCATCGCCGTCTGTATCGCCGCCTGCATTATCGCATGGATTGCCACCGCCACCAGCAGTAACAGTTACCGTCACTCGGTTGTAGCAATATGGATTAAAAGTTTGAATAGTTACGCTATAATCACCTGCACTTAAGCTAGTCACCATTTCCATGCTATTACATCCGCCTTCACAAACTAACTGCTGTGCCCAACTAGTTGATGGCCCAGAAATTTCTACTTTTGCATCCGCTGCAATATTTGAAATCGTTACTTTACCTGCTTCTCCTGTTACGACTGCATCATTACAATCCAAATCTCCACCAGTTTCGCCATCAGGTGTATCATCACAAACATTTCCAATGCCGTCATTATCATTATCCGCTTGGTCTGCATTCGCTGTCGTTCTACAGTTATCCACATCATCACAAACGCCATCTCCATCGGTGTCTCCTCCTGCATTATCACATGCGCCAGGTTCTCCATTGGGTGTATCATCACAAACATTTCCGATACCATCGTTGTCATTATCTGCTTGGTCTGCATTCGCTGTCGTTCGACAGTTATCCACATCATCACAAACACCATCTCCATCGGTATCGCCTCCTGCATTATCGCATGGGTTACCACCGTCGTCCGTAACAGTTACAGTCACTCTATTATAACAATAAGGGTTAAAAGTCTGGATAGTAATCGCATATTCCCCAGCGCTTAAGCCAGTGACCATTTCCATAGAATTGCAATTGCCTTCACAAACTAACTGCTGTGCCCAACTAGTAGATGGCCCAGAAATCTCCACTTTTGCATTCGCTGCAATATTTGAAATCGTCACTTTGCTCGCTTCTCCTGTTACGATTGCATCGTTACAATCCAAATCTCCACCTGTTTCGCCATCAGGTGTATCATCACAAACGTTACCGATACCATCGTTATCATTATCTGCTTGGTCGGCATTCGCTGTCGTTCGACAGTTATCTACATTATCACAAACACCATCGCCGTCGGTATCGCCTCCTGCGTTATCACATGGATTTCCACCGTCGTCCGTAACAGTTACAGTCACTCTATTATAACAGTAAGGGTTAAAAGTCTGGATAGTAATCGCATATTCCCCAGCACTTAAGCCAGTGACCATTTCCATGCTATTACATCCGCCTTCACAAACTAACTGCTGTGCCCAACTAGTTGATGGCCCAGAAATTTCTACTTTTGCATTCGCTGCAATATTTGAAATTGTCACTTTACCAGTTTCTCCTGTAACAACAGCATCATTACAATCCAAATCTCCATTACCACAATCATCTACTTTTTTAGTCACACAGTTACTTTCTATCCAAACCGTGCAACCAACTGTTCTAGCACACCGAACATAATAAGTCGTTTGAGCAATTGTACCTGGATCATAGCTTTCACCAGTAGCACCAGCTATCTGATCTGTTAATTGAGTAGGACAACCTACAGTCGAGGACAACCAAATATATTCAACTAGACCATTTCCACCAGAAGGGGAAGTAATATTGCTAATAATAGCAGGATTAAAAGGGCCACAAGCTGTTGGATCTTCATCAGAACCAATCTGTCCAGGATTGGTCACATTGCCTGGGCAGCCTGTAGTTGGATTTTCTACAATGGTCATAGCACCAGCTACATCTAAAGCGCCACAAATAGTACCACCACCTTGAATTAAAATGCTATTCACATCAAAACCAGTAGTTAAGCCAGTTACGACTATACCTAAATCTAAAGTAGTTGGATCATAAACTAATGTATGAACGGTATACTTTCCAGCTGCTGTTACTGTAAAATTTGGGGTATTACTTGTTTGCAGAATCACCAATTCTGTTCCAGCAGTCAATACGTAAATTCTGCTAAATCCAGCAGGAATTATTTCATTTCCGTCTGGCGTTGCGCTAACTGGTGCTTGACCAGCAACAATTGTTACCCTATCTCCACCAGACAACGTTCCGGCATCTGCCAAACAAGGGTCAGGCGCAGGTGTAAATGCTGCATCTATCGTATTATTTGTTTCCCCAGCCACAATTGTGAAAACATTGGTCATGCCCGTATTAGGGTCGTTATCATTATCATCGTTAATACCATCCGCAGCATTTCCTGTTTGAGGACTTCTAAGGAAACCTGTTGGGGTATTGAACATTATTTTGTAAGTACCTGCGACAGTTGTAAAAGAATAATTTCCATTATCGTTTGTTACTACCGTCTGTAAAGTAGCTCCATTTTCATTTTGTAACTTCACCGTTACATTTGGGACACCTACTTCACCAGCATCTTTCTGTCCATTTCCATTTGCGTCATTATAAACTAAATCACCAATTATTGCAGGGTCAGGTTGTATATTTTTTGGTCTAAAACCTGCATCAATATCGTTATTGACTTCTCCTGCTCCTAAAGTAAAATCTGGCGTAATTCCAGTTACAGGGTCAAAATCACTATCTTTTGTTGGGTCGCCGCCTTGATTTGGGTCAGAACCAATCAAATCGCCTGGCTGCCCTACAAATTTTAAGCTATAAGTGCCCGGCGCTAAATCACCAAACATGTACATGCCATCAGAACCCGAAGTCATAAATTTAACTTGACCTGTTGTTTTGTTTGTTATAGGCTGTGCAAACGAGGCTAAAAAGTTCCCCAACTTTTTACAAGAAAAATCA
>JAFMDF010000520.1 GCA_017857395.1 Bacteroidota bacterium
GCGGTCCGGACGGGACTCGAACCCGCGACCCCCTGCGTGACAGGCAGGTATTCTAACCAGCTGAACTACCGGACCTTGCTCTTTATATGGTAGGCAATATTAATGCCATTAATATGTACTCAATCAAACTTTATAAAGTTTCAAAAAACTGAGATAAAGTAAGTTACACATTGCTTTTCTTCTAAAGCGATGCAAATATACATTGATTTAAAATTAGATGCAAGATAAATTGTTAAAAAAATAAAAAAAATAAAGATATTCTTTTGAACCCACTAGTTATTAGTAGCTTTGTGGAGTATTTATAATTTAAGGATGTGGTAAACATTATTTTTAAGTAGTGAATAATTTTTTTACTACTTATATTATCTAGCACTTAAGAACTTCAGTTTATGCAATTTTTAGATTTTGAAGAACCTTTAGAAGCTTTGTATGACCAACTTGAAAAAATTAAGCAAGTTGGAGAAAAAGGGGAGGTAGATTTATCTACGACGATTAAGGAGTTAGAAAATAAAATAAAAAATAAACGGAAAGAAATTTATTCCAATTTGACGGGTTGGCAAAAAGTCCAATTATCCCGTCATCCAGAACGTCCTTATACTTTATACTACATCAACCAGATGTGTAAGAAGTTTGTAGAGTTGCATGGAGACAGATATTTTGGCGACGATAAGGCGATTGTTGGAGGTTTAGGAACTTTGGATGGGCAGACGGTGATGATTTTGGGGCATCAGAAAGGCGTCAATACCAAAATGCGCCAGTACCGTAATTTTGGAATGGCAAATCCAGAAGGTTATCGAAAGGCTTTGCGCTTGATGAAAATGGCAGAAAAATTTAATTACCCTGTTGTTTGTTTAATTGATACGCCAGGTGCTTATCCAGGAATTGAAGCAGAGGAAAGGGGACAAGCAGAAGCGATTGCTCGAAATTTATTGGAAATGGCGCAACTAAAAGTGCCTATCGTTTGTGTAGTTATCGGAGAAGGTGCTTCTGGTGGAGCGATAGGGATTGGTTTGGGAGACAAGATTGCTATGTTGGAGAACACTTGGTATTCTGTGATTTCTCCTGAGTCTTGTTCTTCTATTTTATGGCGCAGCTGGGATTATAAAGAACAAGCAGCAGAAGCTTTAAAATTGACGGCTGAACACATGCATGGTTTTGGGATTGTAGATGACATTATCAAAGAACCATTAGGAGGGGCACATGGCGCACCAGAAGAAATGGCTAAAATTTTAAAAAGATATATAAAAAAAGCAATTGCCGAGTTGAAAGAAATGAGTGTAGAAGAAAGAATTGAAAAGCGTATTCAAAAGTATAGTGAAATAGGGCAATATGACACTATAGACCTAGAAACAACAACTAAGTAATTTAAGGGTTGTGTTCTAGGAATCGGTACAGTTAATCTCCAATTAATTGAACTACCACAAAAGACAAAAATTATGAGCATACTGACTCAATATCGAGAGAAGTTGCACCTCAAAGACGTTGAACAAGGTATTCAACAAAAAAAATCAACTGGAAATTTTACGGGATTAGCCAAAGTAGGTATCTTAATGGATGCTACGGAGGAGGCGACAAGAATAGAAGCACTGACTTTTGTTGAACAACTTAAAAAAAAGGCTGGAAATATTCAAATACTAGGATATATAGATACAAAAGAAGTAAAAGCCAAACTTCCTTTTGATTTTTTTTGTAAAAAAGATTTAGATTGGCTTTGGCGACCAAAAAATCCCCTAACCAACACATTCAAACAAGAGACATTTGATTTGCTCATTAATCTTTGCCAAACAGATTGTTTCCCCCTTGAGTATCTAGCAGTATCAACAAATGCAAATTATAAAATTGGTGCCCTAACGGATTATCCAAATAATTATGACTTAATGCTCGACTCCAAAAATTTAGAAAAGTATTTGGAGCAAGTAAATTTTTTTCTTGTAAAATTTAGCAATTAAAATGAATCAGTTTCGTGGAACAGGAGTCGCCTTAATTACCCCTTTTAGTAATGATGAAGTGGATTACGCAGATTTAGAGCGAATCATTGAATATAATATTAAGGGTGGAGTGGATTATTTAGTTTCTCTAGGTACAACTGGAGAAGCAGTCAATTTATCGGAAAAAGAATGCCAAAAAGTATTAAGATTTACCGCTAAAGTCGCCAATGGTCGAGTTCCCCTAGTTGCAGGACTTTTTGGAGATAATAATACTTTTCGATTGGTCAATCGCTTAAATAAATATGACTTAGAAGGATATGCTGCGGTTATGTCGGCTAGTCCACATTATGTCAAGCCTAATCAAGAAGGTATTTTTAGACATTTTATGGAGGTAGCAAAAGCTGCCCCTTTACCTATTATTTTATATAATGTACCAGGAAGAACTTCTTCTAATATGAGTGCCGCCACTACTTTACGTTTAGCGCATGCTAGTGATAAATTCATTGCCATTAAAGAAGCTTCTGGGAACATCGTGCAAGCTGCTAAAATTATTAAGGATAAACCAGACAATTTTTTAGTAATTTCTGGTGACGACCCTACAGCTTTAGGCTTAATTGCTTGTGGTGGAGATGGGGTTATTTCTGTTATTGCGAATGCTTTCCCTGTGGAATTTTCTGATATGATTCGAGCAGCCTTAAATGGTGACTTTGCTACAGCTGCTCAGTTAAATTTACAATTAATCAATGTACACGATTGGTTATATGTAGATGGCAACCCCGTAGGTATCAAAGCAGCTTTGAGTATCTTAGGCTATTGTAAAACAGATGTGAGATTGCCGCTTGCACCAATGGCTTCCGCAAATTTCAATCAATTAAAAAAAGAAATAGACAAAGCTTTGACTACTGAACCAGTCAAGGCATAAACTCTCTGACTTAATTATAAACAAGTTGCACTTTACTGATTTTGAGCGAGTATAGTGTATAAACAAATTAGTATGGATTTATTTGACAAAATTAAAGGTAATTTAGGGCCGCTTGGAAAATGGGCTGATGTTGCTGATGGTTATTGGGCTTTTCCAAAATTAGAAGGTGAATTATCAAGTAGAATGAGATTCAACGGCAAAGAAATTGTTTGTTGGAGTATTAATAATTACCTAGGTTTAGGGAATCATCCAGCAATTAGACAGATAGACGCAGACGCAGCCAAAGAATATGGTTTAGCTTATCCGATGGGATCGAGAATGATGTCTGGAGATACGGAGGAGCATTATAAACTAGAAGCAGAATTAGCGGAGTTTGTACAAAAAGAAGCAGCAGTATTGGTGAATTTTGGATACCAAGGGATTATGTCTGCTATTGACGCTTTATTAGAGCGTAGAGATGTGGTCATCTATGATTCTGAATGTCACGCTTGTATCTTGGATGGTATGAGAATGAGTTTGGCTAAGCGGATTGTCTTTGATCATAATGACATTGCTGGTCTAGAAAAGGGATTAAAAAGAGCGACTAAATTAACCGAAGCTTCTGGTGGTGGTATCTTGGTAATTTCGGAAGGGGTATTCGGAATGCGTGGAGACCAAGGAAAACTACGAGAAATTGTAGCTTTAAAAGAATATTATAATTTCCGATTTTTGGTCGATGATGCACACGGTTTTGGTACTTTAGGGGCAACTGGTGCAGGTGCTGGAGAAGAGCAAGGAGTACAAGATGAGATTGATGTTTATTTCTCTACTTTCGCTAAATCTATGGCAAGTATTGGTGCTTTTTTAGCAGGAGACAAAGAAATTATGCGTTACTTGAAGTATAATATGCGTTCGCAAGTATTTGCCAAAACGTTGATGATGCCGTTGGTGAAAGGTGCGATGAAGCGTTTAGAAATGTTGAAGGACACTACGCATAAAGATAAATTGTGGGCAATCGTTGACGCCTTACAATCTGGCCTAAAAGAAAGAGGTTTAGATATAGGGAATACCAATAGTTGTGTAACGCCTGTGTATATGCATGGAAGCATGGATGAAGCAATGGAGTTAGTTCGGGATATGCGGGAAAATTACGGTATTTTCTGTTCGATGGTGATTTATCCTGTTATTCCTAAAGGAATGGTGATTCTACGATTGATTCCTACGGCCTCTCATACCTTAGAAGATGTGGAATTGACGTTGGATGCTTTTGAGGCGATTGCTAAGAAATTAAAGGATGGTTATTATAAAGCAATGGAAGGCAAATATACGAGTCAATTAGCTTAGAAAATAAATTGCTAGAACAATAGCAAAGTATATATTTTTATAAAAGACTTCTAGGGTTGCTAAAACTTTAGAAGTCTTTCTATTTTGGGCAATTATGCTAACCTACTTCTGCATTAAATAAATAAAAGTCATGGTTTTCTTTAAAGCAATTATCAGTTTTCTAAAAGATAAACAATATAGAGATTTATTGGTGACCAGTATGGTGATTTTATTGATAGGTACATTTGCTTATCATTACTTAGAAGGTTGGGATTTTATAGATTCGCTCTATTTTTCTGTTATTACTTTGACAACGGTAGGTTATGGCGATTTTTCTCCACAAACTAGTGGCGGTAAAATTTTTACCATTTTTTATATTTTCATTGGCTTAGGAATGATTTTAAGTTTTTTACATACGCTCTTTGACCATTTTAATAAGGAGCGGCAGGAGTATAAAAAACCAAAAGAGTAGAACTAAAAAATCAAAAAACAGTCAAGCCTTAGGCAAAGAGAAAAAAATAATTAGCCAAATCAACTAAAATCTTCCAAGTTGT
>JAFMDF010000016.1 GCA_017857395.1 Bacteroidota bacterium
ATGTATTTATGTCAAAGAACTATGCTTTTTAAAAAGATGTGGGGTGTCGTTAGATGAATAGCTACGTCAAAAGTGGAAGACCATAATTTTAAATAGTTCATAGCATCCAAATCTCCGAATCCAAAATTAGTAGGATAAACGATGTTATTGATACCTTTAAATTTAGCAGATGATGGAATCGCTAAGACAGGGCATTTTGCTTTGTTCAAAATATCCTTGCTAGTGGTACCAAAAATCGTTTCTAAAGTATTTACCTGACTAGTCATTCCCATAACTATCAAATCTACCTCTTCTTCAGCTGCCACTTCTAAGATAACCTTATTAGGATAGCCAATTTTTGCCACATAATCCATTTCGATTTGTGTTCGGTGTTCTTCTGGAAGATGCGTTTGCACGAATTTTATCATATTCTCCATCACTCTATTCTTTCGGCTCTCCAACAGCTCATCTGAGGTTAAATCATATTCAGGTTTACCATAGGCATGTAATAGAATGATAGAAGCTTTAAAAACGTACGCTAATTCTACCGCATATTTGAAGACTTCTGGAGCATGATTAGCAAATTCCGTAGGAAAAAGTATTTTTTTCATAAGTTCTTATGATTAAATTGGTCATCTATCTTTTGAAGGCTTTTTAAAAATCACAAATTTAAAACCCAATTCTGTACAAATTCTGAACTATTTTATCATTAAAAAATAAATTTATATATCGTAAATAAATTCAGTTTTTATTCAGAATCTATCACTAGTTTTGCATCGTAAAAAAGAAGGATAAAAAATATAAGGAACTAACTTGGTTCCTAAAAATAACTTCCACACCTTGCCGAGCGATGCCCAATTCCGCTCGGCATTTTTTTTGGTATCTCTCAAAATTAAACAACTAGCGACTGTTGAAATTTCAAGCGACTCACAGATTCATAAGGTATTTCTCCTAAACCATAAGCTAGCAGTAGCTCTATTATTTCTGGTTCTATCAGAGATAATAAAGGTTGTTCGACTGTTGAAAATTGCGGTAAGACTGCCTTTAATTTTTTATCCCACAAAGGAACACAAGTATCAAAATCAGTAGGTCTTAATACACCTCGGCAACTGAGCTTACTACAATATAAAGGCATTTCATCTGCAGCATTGAGCAAACCATAATCACAAGTAATTTCTTCTCCTAGGTGAATGTCTCTGACGGCAATATCAAAGCCGAAACTGGCGCTCAACGTATTGCTATCACAACAATGATTGACATATTTTGCCAAATCCCAACTGATGATACGAATGCCTCGCTCGTCCATGTAGGAATATTTTTCAATGATTTGTTGCATCGCCAAATCATGTAGTAGATAATCTTCGGTAAGGACTTCAACGTCCAATACATCTTTGGCATAAATAATCGTTCCTGCAGGAATAAACTGCGTTGCAAAAACACCGTATCCAATGATGTCGCTAATGTGTTGAAGACGAGTGTGCGGATGAATCATGTTTTAATTTTTTAGTCATCAAAAAAAGATGGATACCCCTCAATGGAGCATCCAGAATATTTGCTTAGAAATTACATAGGTTTGCCACTTTGATTGCTAGATTATACCTATGCACCTTATAATTAATCAGACAAAATTGATAACTAATTCTGAATAAATATTGAATAAAATGACCGTATAAATATTTTTTTTTTCAAAAGCTGCTTTCTTCAGAATTTCTTCAGAATAATCTTACTATTTGCAGTCTATTTTTTATCAGAGAAGTCGAATATCACTTACATTTAAACTAGTGAATTATGAAAATTTTATTTGTATGCTTGGGAAATATCTGTCGCTCCCCTTTAGCAATGGGCACTTTAAACCAACAAGCGCAAAAACTAGGATTGAATTGGCAAATAGACGCTGCTGGTTTGGCGAATAAATACATCGGTTGTCCCGCCGACTCTAGAGTGATTGAAGTCGCTAATAGACATGGAGTTGATTTATCCTATCATATTGCTAGGAAATTTAAAATAGTTGATTTCGACCAATATGACATGATTATTACGATGGATGATGAGTTAGAAAAACGGCTACGTGCTAAAGCTTTAACTTTAGCTCAAACTGATAAGTTATTTCTACTAACTGATTTTTTAGAGGGCTTAGCAGAAAATATAGATATGCCTGACCCCTATTTTTGGGACATATCCCTTTTTGAGTCATTATTTGTCAAAATGGAGGAGGCGTGTCGCTTAATCATAGCAACTTATAATACGCCAAATATATTAGAATTATTTGAACATACTGTAAATATCAATGCATTAGAATTGTCAAAGAGGGCATAATTTTTTTTAGAAAAGCGGGAGGAATTAATTACATCAAGACCATATTTAATACAAAGAGAAAGTTCTCCCATTCTTGTATCCGGAGCCTTCTAAACAAAGGCTTTGGATAGTTTTTCATTCTTTGAAAAAACTCAGAATTTCTTCATAATCAGGGAGTAATTTTGTGTTGTAATACTTAATTTTTTTCATTAAATATAAAATAGATTAAGCCTGCACTTTCCCTACAAGCGTTATAAGAAAGTGCAGGCAGGAAAATTAAAGCACTTTGAATAGGAAACGGATACAAGCCTACTATCGGTTAATGAAGTGGAAATGGAATAAAAATAATCCAAACACCCAATTCATCTATGCTGAATATGATGATGACCAGGAAATTGTGGATTTCGACCTTCAGCCGTATCTTGGATGGATGGAAGAAGAATTAATGCACCAAAGCATTTAATGAATGCTTTTTTAACAAAAAATAACAATGCCAATAACAAGAGTATCTAAGAGAAGGCATCTAGAAATTGTGGGCACAAGTACTGCCGCTCGATTTGCTAACAAGCCTCCTAATGAGGCACATGATGAACTAACGAATCAATTAGCACTCAAGGTTGGTTCAATCGTTCCTATTTACTTAGTTTTCTGGAAAAAATGCCTAGCATTTTTTAATAAATAATCAGAAGTGGTAGTCTTTAAGAGATAGCGTTTCTCATTTTTAGCTATCTCTCAAAGACTAGTGCATCAGCATCAAGGAAAAACTAAGATTAACTGATGCAAACCATGTTGATGAAGGTAAGTAATCTTGATGTCATATAAATCACAAATCCGTTGGATAATAGATAGCCCCAATCCTAAACTTTCTTCTACGGTCGATTCCCGTTTAAATCTTTTAAAAAGGCTTTCTGGAGCAACTTCCAAAACTTCTCCTGAATTAGAAATAGTGACCGTTCTTTCTTTAATTTGAATCCGAATAAAGCCATCTTCCACATTATACCGAATCGCATTTTGAAACAAGTTAGCGAATAAAATCTCTGCTAAAGTTTCGCTCATTTCTACCGTTAATTCCTCCCCAAAATCTTCTGTTACTTTGATTTCTTGCAAGTTGATTAAATCTTTAAAATTACCAAGCATCTCGCTAATGACCCGTTGTATGATTACAGTTTCGACATCAGAATAGCGATTATTTTCAATTTTTGATAATAAAATTAAAGCATGATTCAATTTAGCTAAACGGTTAGTATTTTGTAAAATAACGCCTAAAGAGGTGATTTCTTTTTCTTTTAAATGAGGAGAATTGAGTAATATCTCTACATGTCCTTTTATGATGGCTAAAGGGGTTTGTAATTCGTGAGAGGCATTTTGAGTAAATTGTCTATTTGCTTGATAATTACTACGAATGCGTTCGATTAATTCTAAGATACTTTCGTTTAGTTCATTGAATAGTTGATAGGTAGACTTTTCAAAGATGACCTTCTTTGGTTCATCCACATCAAATTCCTCCAAAGTGCCAATAATTTGTATTAATTGATTCTGCACGCCTTGGATACGTCGATTGGTAATGATGCGAAAACCGATGCCTAGAATACTTAAAGGAATTAGACTAATTAGGGCAACGGTAAAAAATTGTTGCGGAAAGAAATAGCGAGCCATGCCTAGCCCTGCAAATATAGCCGTAGCGGTAATGGCGATATAAAATCCATTTATTTTGTTCAATTGCTAATAAATTTATAGCCTACCCCATAGACGGTTTTTAAGTAATCCCCACAATCGTTTTGCACCAGCTTTTTTCGTAGATTTTTGACATGGGCATAGATGAAATCATAGGAAAAGGCATCATCCATATAGTCACCCCAAAGGTATTCAGCAATACTGTCTTTGGTAACAACTCGATTTTTATTTCTAGCCAAATAGACCAAAATATCAAATTCCTTTTTAGTGAGTTTTAATGTGGTCTCATTAGCGACTACTGACCGTTTATCTAAATCTATCAGTAAACTTCCAAAGACTAACTCATTGCTCATTTGATTGGTCTTCCTCCTCAAAATAGCTTTAATCCGTGCATTTAATTCCGATAGATTAAAAGGCTTGGTTAAATAATCATCTGCTCCTACTTCCAATCCATTGATACGGTCATCCAAGGTATTTCTAGCAGAAATAATAATCGTAGCTGTATTGGGCATTTCTTTTCTCAATATATCAATCAATTTCAGTCCATCTCCTCCAGGTAAATTTAAATCAACAATTGCGCAATCGTATTTATAATTATTGATTTTTTTATAGCCTTCTCTAAAGGTGGTTGCATGTTCACAGACATAGCCCTCTCGTTTCATGTATCGCAACATTAAATCAAGCAATTCTTGTTCATCTTCTACGATTAATACTTTCATAAGGTCAAAGATAAAAAATCTCTATTAAGCACTTTCCTATCTTCCTGAAAAAAGATTGCCGAGTAGCTAAAATAGCTAAACTCGGCAGAAAAGGTTAAGATATAATTATAGTAAAAAAAATAACGCCAACTCATGAAAAGAAAAATATGTCTAATGCATGATGGAGGTGTGGGGCTTAGGTAACTAGTGCCTATTAAGGGCTTACGGAAGTTCCTAAGTCTAATGTTTTATTAAGTTTTAATCTAAATCTTCTTCAGAGAAATTATCTAAATCCAATGCGGTGCCCATACCTAAATCATCCTCCATTTCTATATCTAAGTCGTCTTCGTCTTCCCAATTTTTAGAGACAGCAGGTTTTATTTCGGGCTTACGGATAATTTTAGAAATGATTTTTGGACCACTAGCAGTAGTCCTGACCTCTGGCTTATAAGCCTTCTTTATTGGCTTGCGACTATTATCCATTTTTGCCACTAAACTTTTAGTTGTTGTAGGCACCGCCAATAGTCGTCTTTTATCGATTAATTCCCCAGTAATGACGCAGATTCCGTAGGATTTGTTATACACACGTTGTAATGCATTTTGTAAATCCATAAGGTGTTTTCTCTGTCTATTAGCCATTACTTCTAACATTTCAATATCTGAACTATTAGAAGAATCATCCATCCAGTCCCCTTCGTTATCTTTGGATTCGGCTGCATGGGTCAATCGTTCTTCTAAAGAGTTTAGTTGCCTTTCTGTTTTTTCTATTTTCTTGTCGATATGGGCTTTGAACTCATTCAAATCTACTTCCGAATATCTGTTACTAGTTTGATTGGTCATTACTTTCTAATTAAAAAGGTTTTCAAGATTAATAAAAAAACTGTCGATTAAGTTTGATGAGCAATTTTGGTGCAAGTTTACTTACCAATTCTGAATAAAATCTGTAAAAAAAGATAAATTCAAAAAACTTTTTAAAAATCTTAAAAATTCAGAATTAATTCAGAATTGCCCCTTTTCTTTGTTCTATTATTTATTTATAACCTCTTAAAAATTTTAATAATTTTCATTATTATGGAAAGCAAGAAAATCTTCAAAAAGAAAAATGTCAATAATCGAATAGACCAAGAGGAAATTCGAATTCGAGAAAAAAAGAAACTAACTAGTAATAAATATGGCAGTAAATATGGTAAAAAATCTATCTACTCTCTGATTGAAGAGGAGGAAGAAGAAGATTTTGATTTATATAAATATACTGATGAAGAAGAATAGTAAAAGTTAATGTTGTGAACAGAAAATCCCAATTCTTGTAGAAAAGAATTGGGATTTTTCAGTTTTATAGGATATTTGCTGTATTTTCTACTTTACCTTCAAAGTTAATTCATAGACATCTTTTCTTCTATCCTTTAGATTCCGAACACTTCCAAAAGAATGTAATTCTAATAATGGATTTAAATCTACATCTCCTATCAGCGTCATTTCTGTATTAGGAGTAGCCTCTGCTTTGATACCATTGGTTGGAAAAGCAAAATCACTTGGTGTAAATATGGCAGCTTGCGCAAATTGAATGTCCATATTATTCACCTTGGGTAAATTACCTACACAACCAGCAATAGCTACATAACACTCATTCTCAATCGCTCTAGCTTGCGCACAGCTACGTACCCGCATATACCCATTTTGAGTGTCTGTTAAGAATGGAACAAAGAGGATTTGCATCCCTTGGTCCGCCAAAATTCTAGATAACTCAGGGAATTCGACATCATAGCAAATCAATATGCCAATCTTCCCACAATCCGTATCAAAGACTTTTACTTGATTACCACCAACCATCCCCCAACTACTTTTTTCAGAAGGGGTAATGTGAATCTTCTCATATTTTTCAGTTGTTCCATCTCTTCGACACAGAAATCCAACATTTAATAAGCTACCATCGGCTTGAATTTCTGGCATCGACCCTGTGATGATATTGACATTATAAGCAATGGCAAACTCAGCTAATTTTTCTTTTAACGGTTCTGTAAATTCTGCTAGTTTCCGAATGGCGTCTGCTGCTGATAAATGATTGTAAGGTGCCATCAAAGGCGCATTAAAAAATTCTGGAAAAAGGGCAAAATCACTTTGATAATCACTTACTGCATCTATAAAATACTCTGCTTGTTCACAAAAAGCATTAAAGTCCTTAAAATGCCGCATCTGCCATTGTACCAAACCTAATCTAATTACCGTTTTTTTGGCATTCACCAATAATTCCTTCTCTTGGTAATAGATATTATTCCATTCCATCAAGGTGGCATAATCCATAGACTCCTTATCCCCTGGCAGGTAATCTGTCAATACTTTTCGAACGTGAAAGTCATTCGACAATTGAAAGTTAAGTACAGGATCATGAATCTCTCGCTGTCTCACCTTTCCGATATATTCTTTCGGTTTCAATTCGTCCGCATATTTTCTATAATTAGGGATTCTTCCCCCAAACATAATGGCTCTTAAATTTAAGCTCTCACAAAGCTCTTTTCTAGCATCATACAATCGTCTACCCAATCTTAACCCTCGGTGTTCTGGGTGGATAAATACATCTATACCATATAGAATATCCCCATCAGGATTATGTGTTTCAAAGTTGTAATTACCTGTAATTTGAGCATAGGTATGTTTATCCCCATAGTCCTTATAATCAACGATAAGTGATAAAGCAGTACCTACCATTTTTCCATCATGCAATACGCAAAGTTGTCCCTCTGGAAAAACTTCAAGCAGTTTTCTAATGTGGTGTTCTTCCCATATAGAATTGAGCCATTGAGGATAAGATTTTTGCATAGAAGTTCTTAAATCCAAATAATCTTCTAATCGCAGATTTCGGAGTTCTACAGCCACAACTTCATTCATTTTTCAGTATTTTTTAAATTAAAAATCAAGTAGAAAACGGGTACTTTAAATTAAGTCATTTAAAATAACCTCCCTGCATTTTTTAATATATCAGGTGTTTATTGTCGGACACAATAAAAAGTAGCCTGAAAATAAATTCCCAGACCCTTATCAATCATTATTTTTTCAGAATAAGCGCAATATTACCTGCCAATTCTGAATTAAAACTGAATAGTTTCTTACTAAAATTTAATCCAATAAATTGAATTCTAGCAAAGTCAAATAATTTTATTTAGGTCACTCAAAAATTCAAATTTTATTCAGAATCTGCCGCTACTTTTGCTCCATAAATCTAAATCACAAAATCCCTTTTTCTCTTTTAATAAAATTTATGACAAGGAGAAAAGACAAGAACATTTAAAAAATGATTAAAGTAAAAGCATATTTCCGATTAATGAACTGGAAATGGGCGAAATCTAGACAAATAGTCCTTATGGAGGATATAGCCGACGAAGACGAAATTACAGAATTCGACTCAAGCCCCTATTTAGGATGGATGGAAAAAGAAAGGCAGTATTAGTTAGTACCAATGAATTTTGTGGCAAAATTCAAACTCACGCAATAGCAATAGCTACTTTAGGGAGATAGCGATATACTTATGCTTTAGCTATCTCCCCAAAGTAAGCACATTTGCTTAATGCAATAATTTTAAACTACAATTCTTACCTGATTTATCAATTCAATCATGAAAATACTATTTGTTTGTTTAGGCAATATTTGCCGTTCACCTCTTGCGGTAGGTGTGCTACAAAAGCAAGTGGATAAGCTAAATTTAACTTGGCAGATAGCCTCAGCTGGTTTAGCTAATAAATATGTAGGCTGCACCGCTGACCCAAGAGTACTAACCGTTGCTAAAAGACATAGCGTTGATTTATCTCAACACATCGCTCGAAAATTTCAAGTTAGTGATTTTGACCAATATGATAGAATTATCACAATGGATGACGAATTGGCGAACCGATTGAGAGCAAAAGCCGTCAATTTAACTCAAGCAGATAAAGTAGGTTTATTGCCTGATTTCTTAATTGGCTTGGGCGATAATGTGGATATGCCTGACCCCTACTTTTGGGATATTGAACTATTTGAATCTTTATTTATAAAAATAAAAACTGCCTGTCAATTACTTGTAGAGACGTATAATACACCAGATATTTTAGATTTATTTGAAGATACAATGACGACTAATGCATTGGGATTGGCACAAAGAGCTTAATCAATTTCTTGTTTTAAAGAGGTATTGTTTGCTATTAGCCATCAGCTAGATATTTTCTAACTGATGGCTAATTTTTTACAGACTAATTAATTTTAAAAAAGCTGATTTTCTAACCCAAAATTCAGTTTATCTTCAGAATCATCCCTGTTATTTGCGCCGTCTTAAAAAAAGGAGTGACCAAAATATACCTTTTCGGTCTTTCCCTAACTTTAATAAATTTCCAAACCTAAAAAACGAAAATTTCGTGTCCGTAACTAACTCTTTAAAAACAGCGACTATTATTCAACCAGGGGAATTTGAGGCGCATGAGCATTGGTATCCCAAAGCGTTGAATGCGACCATTCATCCAATGGTCCATTTCTTTTTAAATCTTAGTAGAGAGCGGATTATTACCCGTTATTGCCACATGCGTCCAACGGTAGATTCAGGCAAATTACGAGAAATGTTAAACTATAAAGCTAAATATTTCCTTTGGGCAGGAGCAGATTTGCTGAATGTAACCTCAGCAGGAGGTAAAAGACAGATGGTGGTTATTGAAAACAATTCTTGTCCATCTGGTCAAAAATCTATGCCTTTAGTTGATGACAATCAGGAACAAGGTAGTTATCGCTTGTTAATTGAGCGAACGTTCAAACCGTATCTTAAAAATTTAAGAAATAAGATAAAAGGCGGCTTAGCAGTTATTTATGATAAAAATCCAATGGAAACTTCTGGTTATGCCAAGGTTATTTCGGATGTCATGAACGAACCCGTTTATTATGCCACTTTCCATAAAGAGGAAGAAGACCCTGCTGTTCGTTTTGTGGACGGTATTATGCAAGTACGTAATGAAGTAGGGGAGTGGATACCCATTCGAGCGGCATTTAGATATGTAACTCAAAAACCATGGAATCGGTTACCCTTACATAGTAAAACAAAAATTTTAAACCCCACTTTAGCTTGTTTGGCTGGAGGACGTAATAAAATGGTGGCGGCTAAGGCGTACGATATTTTTAATGCCGAATTACAATCCTCTGGTTTAAAAATAAATATGCCCGAAACTATATGGGATGTCAGTAAAAATGAAGTACCACTTTGGGTTAAAAAAATGGGTGGACAGGCAGTTGTCAAAGTTCCTTATAGTAATGCTGGTCAAGGCGTTTTTACGATAGTAAATGAGCAAGAATTGGAGAAATTCATGGACATGGAATTTGAGTATGACCGTTTTATCGTACAAAGTTTGATAGGGAACTTTCATTGGAGTAGTACAACTGCAGCAGGAAAATTATACCATGTAGGCACTATTCCAAACGCCAAAGGGAACACTTATGTCGCAGATATTCGGATGATGGTTAGTTCTACTGAAGATGGGATAAAACCACTATGTACCTATGCTCGTCGTTCGGAGAAACCTTTAGTTGACCATATAGAAGATGGCACCGATAGTTGGAAAATGTTAGGCACAAACCTTTCCTATAAAAACCCAGATGGTAGTTGGAATAGTGATACCAAGCGTTTGGTAATGATGGATAGAAGAGATTTTAATAAATTAGGTGTTGGATTAGATGATATGATTGAGGCTTATATTCAAACCGTACTTTCAATGGTGGCGATTGATAAAATGGCGCAAACATTAATGAGCAAGCAAGGAAAATTCAAAATGCGCTTATTCAAAAGCTTAAATGATGATGCTAGTTTATTAAATGAAATTATGCTTTAAAACATGAGGAAATTAAAAATGTTGGTTTTAACCGACCACAGCAATCATAGTTCCGAAAATTCTTTGTACACTTTAGTTCAAGCTATGCGGTTGCATCCAAGCTGCGAACAGGTAGATGTAGCAAGTAGAGGAGATAAGTTAAATGGATTTTTTTTTAATAGGCTAGTTCCTAAAAATATATTCGTTACTAAAGTAGCTGAGGATTTCGCTTTTTCTACAAATGGCGATGCTTTTAAAAAGAATTTACGAAGGTCATCTGTGCAGGAGTATGATGTGATTTGGTTAAGAATGCCACCTCCTTTATCTAGTGACTTTCTAGAATTTTTAATTCAAGCTTGTCCTAATCAACTCATCATCAATAATCCTGCGAGAATATATGAGACTGGAAGTAAAGCTTTTTTGCTAACATTCAAAGATTCCTGTCCTCCAATGTCCATTTGTACGACTATTGCCGCAATTAAGGATTTCAAAAGTCAATTTCCTATTGTGCTAAAACCCTTTAGAAATTATGGTGGAAAAGGCATAATCAGAATAGATGGAAATACCGTTTGGGATGGTGGGATACAAAAGACTTTTAAGGAGTTTGCTCAACAGTATAAAGAAAAGTCTATTCCTTATTTAGGCGTCAAATTCTTAAAAAATGTGGGACAAGGAGATAAACGAATTATCGTAGTTGATGGGCAAATTATGGGGGCATCTTTGCGCCTACCAGCCAAAGGTTCATGGATATGTAATGTGTCTCAAGGTGGTAGCTCCAACCTATCTCAAGTCACCGTAGAAGAAATAGAAATTGTCAACCAAATTAATCCAGTATTATCCGATATGGGTATCGTGATGTATGGTATTGATACGCTAGTGGATGATAATGGAAAACGAGTTTTATCAGAAATAAATACAACAAGTATTGGAGGTTTGCCACAAATCGCCCAAATGGAAGGTAAGCCATTAGTAGAAAAAGCCACTAATTTGATGTGGGATTATATCAACCTAAAAATTAAAGAAAAGAATGCCGTTACAAATTGACCAAGAAGTAGAGATTATCAAAGCGTTAGATGTGCAAAAAGTGCCGAAAGGAACAATAAGCCGATTTTGGTTAAACTTAGTAACTGATGGAATGGGACAACCTGTACAAGTTCCAATTATTGTTGCCAGAGGGCATCAAGATGGGAAAGTGCTAGGGTTAACAGCTGCAGTTCACGGCAATGAATTAAATGGAATTCCTGTTATTCAGCGTATTTTTAAGGAAATTAATATTAATGAATTAAAAGGTACAATCGTTGGTGTCCCTGTGGTTAATGTTCCTTCTTTTCAGCGAAAAAAACGCCGTTTCATTGATGGAACAGATTTGAATCATATTATGCCCGGTAAATCTAATGGCACAGTCAGTCAAATCTATGCCCATCGAGTCGTCACTAGGATTATTAGGCAGTTTGATTATTTGATGGATTTGCATACGGCTAGTGTTGGTCGAATTAATTCCTACTATATTCGGGCGGACATGAGCGACCCGATAGTTAATAAAATGGCACGCTTACAGTATGCGCAAATCATTGTTCATAATCCTCCGAGTGATGGAACTTTGCGAGGTACCGCCAATGAAATGAATATTCCTGCAATTACCTTAGAAGTGGGGAATCCTAATACCTTTCAAAAAGGGATGATTCGAGAGGGTTTGACGGGTATTCACAATGTTTTGGGTTACTTAGGGATGATAGATTGTGAGATTGATGAAGGGGACGATGATACGGTTTTATGTAAAAAATCTTATTGGATATATACGGATACTGGCGGAATTTTAACGGTTCATTCTAAAGTAGCGGAATTAGTCAAAAAGGGCGATGTTATAGCTACCATGCGAAATATTTTTGGCGATTTAATCCAAGAATATTTAGCGCCAGAAGATGGGATTGTGATTGGAAAAAGTACAAGTCCGATAAATCAGACTGGGGGGCGGATTTTGCACTTTGGAATATTGAAATAATTGTCAAAAATTATTTTATAAATCCTAATTTATTCAGATTTTATTCAGAATTAGGTGCATATATTTGTATCGTAACAAAGTGGATAATTAAAGAACTTTAATGGTTCGATATTCCCATAAAAAATGGGATTAAAAGACGTTTTATCAATTTGATTTTAGTTGTTTGAAAAGTAAAATGTAAGTGGGTTTTAGGAAGTGTTTCCTCGGGCGAGCAAAGCTAAATTATTATCGTTTTTTTTCGATTCAAATTAGCACTTGGACCAGTCACCCTTTTTCTAAAAGGGATTTAAAAATTTAAATGGCTTGGATTAGTTTTTGAGTTTTTATGCAGGGAAGTGCTTTCTATTGGGAGTTATAAAAGTAATAGGTTTTAATTTATTCTATGCAAATAAATGCTTTAACCTTTATTTGGTTTCTATTACTAATTAAGTGGTTTGCTAAATTAGAAATAAGCTCACCTTGATACTTTGGCATTAAGCAGAAAATTGTATAATTTCATACGTTACCTATCGCTTTTTGTCCTATTAGTTTTTTGAAAATAGCATTCAATATTTAACTTACATTTATACTTAAAAAAAGCGGCATAAACAACTATTTAATCAAAATTTGTAAAACGATTGCTTAACTAAATTTTATTTTATGAGTCAACCAAATCAGCGGAGCGCAAAGGTAACAAGCTCTCAAACTTTGCGTCAATTCTCATGAGAGCATTAGCTTAGGATGAAAGAAATTCAGTTCAAAAGGTGTCTTTATTTGAAATAGTAAAACTTATAAGAGATGTGAAAAATTGATTGATTTAGTAACTTTATCTTTTGTATAAGTACCATTTTGATAGGACCAATATCTTTATTGACAACTGATATAAAAAGTATAACGAAATTTCACCGGGCTAATACAAAAGCCGATTGATGGAAGTCAATCGGCTTTTGTTGTTTTAACGCCCATTTTTCTATTACGGGAAATGGAGATTGTCCAAAACCTAATTTATAAACCTTTTTGCCCGCTGCAACTAAAGCATTACTTCGTTCATTGATAACCAAAGTAGCAGACGGGTTTAGATTGGTAATATTTGAATTTATTAAAGATTCCATGCGTTAATTTTTATATTTCAAATGTGGCTTTTAGCATCCATTGTCGCCCTTTTAAGCCAAATTATTGAACTCTTCAGCTATATTGTAATACCGTCATACCTAACCAAAAGGGAGCGTTTTGGTAAACACATCAATTAATCTTTCAAAAATTCTTCCACCCAATCTCTAAATAGTTCCAAATCTATGGATAGAGTTAAACTAGCAATTCCTTTTTTTACTTTCTCTGCTCCAATACGATTTACTCTATCTTTCATCAGGGTTTGAACATAAGCTTTCGAGAATTCAGGATGACCTTGAATACTCATCATTCTTTTACCCACTTGAATAATAGCATTTGGACAAGCTTTGTTACCACCTAAGCATACTCCATTTTTAGGGAGTACTATAACTTGGTCCTGGCACATCATCAAAAAGCTAACTTTAGTTTTTGCAGGTCGCATCCAATCCTTGATATTAAAAATGCTAAATTGATGAATGCCAACACACCAACCATCGGAAGACTTTTCTACTTTTCCTCCCAAAGCCTCAGCCATTAATTGATGTCCAAAACAAAAGCCTATAAAAAATAGATTCCTAGCATAAATTTCTCTAATAAATGCCTTCGTTTGGTGAATCCAATCTACATCTTCATAAACAGAATGGGAAGACCCTGTAGCCATATAGATTTCACAATCTAACACACTTATTGGAAACTCGTTTTTATAAACTGCATAAAATTCAAATTCATAATGAGGAAATAATGCCTGAAATATCTCTGGATAGTCTCCAAAATTCGATTGGTATTCTGCGCTTACTTCATCACAAACTAACAAACCTATTTTCATGATTTTTATTGATGCGTATTATATAAAATCAAACCCGAATGTACTTTTTTTAAGCAGAAATCTCCCCGTCAATTACAATCCGCTGCATCAAGCGATGTGCTGGATAAAAATCATTAATCGGTTTATGTTGGGTAGCTCGGTTATCCCAGATAGCAATGGAATTTGCCTCCCAACTAAATCGGCAGGTATATTCGTCTGTTACAATATGCTTATACAGAAAATCGAGAATCGCATCACTTTCTTTACTACCGACACCTACTATATGTGTAGTAAATAACCGATTTACATATAGCATTTTTTTTCCTGTTTCTGGATGAGTTCGTACGATAGGATGTTCCAAGGGAGGATTGTCAACTACTGCTTGCGCTAAGCGTTCTCTACCTCCTGGTTCTGCTAAACTTTCTTTAAAGCCATAAGAAAAATCATGTACTGCATTTAAGCCATTTAGATATTGTTTCATATTGTCAGATAAGGCATCATAAGCAGCTGAGAGGCTTGCGAATGAGGTATCTCCTCCTTTTTCGGGAATGATGACACCATGCAAAACACTTCCTAAAGGTGGATTTTTACGAAAAGTCATATCCGTATGCCAAGTGTCAATTTTATAGGGTTTATCTGCCGTGGCCTCCAAGATGGTAATTTCAGGAAACCCTTTGACCGTTTGATAAGCAGGATGGGTTTGAAATGGTCCAAAAATAGATGCCAATGCCCTATGATTCGCAGGTTTAAGATTTTGGTCTCTAAAAAAGATGACCTGATGTTCTAACCATAGACGGCGAATTTCTTTAGCAGCGATTTTAGAGATAGGTCGTGTTAAATCAATACCATAAATTTCAGCACCTAATGCTCCAGCGATTAACTTTATGTCAAACATGATTTTAATTGTTTGCAAAAAAAGAACTAAGGGCAAGTAAAACCTTCAGTTTTGTTCCGAAACCTTTCGGGATTTATTTCTAAGTAAAAAACAGGAAAACAGTTTGTTAAAAATATTGAGTGGAATCATTCATCACTCGGCAAGTTTTAATTAACAATTTTGGTGCAAATGTAGCAAGCAATTCTGAATAAATTCTGAACAAATAAAGGCATTCAACACTAAAAAAGTCTATCTTCAAAAGGTATGGGGTTGTTCTTGAATATTTTGCCATACTGTTCCCTTATTATTCTTTTTAAGCTTGACTTTATTCAACCCTATCTGCTGAGTGTTGAGCCTTACTCCACTCGGCAATTCTTTTTATTGCAAGAAAGTTTCCAATAAATAAATAGTCAACATTCCCCAGAAAGTGCCCATTGCCATGCTTAAAATCGCTAAGATAATGGCATGGGGCATCCATTTTGGTTCATAAGCAGCCGTAAATTCAGTCTTCACCCACATCTTTCCACAATCCCCATCATATTATAAACCAACATCGCCGCCGAAAACTCATAAGCATGAAACCCCTCAATCGGCGAAAACTCCATCACATCAAAACCAACAATGTTACGCTGTTTAACAACTGATTCAAACAAAGCCAAGGTCTGATACCAACCTAAACCACCAGGCACAGGCGTACCCGTAGATGGAAAAATAGCAGGGTCTAAGCCATCAATATCCAACGTGACAAATATATTTTTTGGAAAGTCTTTTGGTAAATCAATGCTTGTAATATTGGTCGGTATTAATTCCGTTGCATCCATATAATGTACGCCATGTTTTTTTCGAGCGGCTACTTCTTCATGGCATAAGGCACGAACACCTAATTGGAAAACAGGAATACCTTCATCCACCACACGTTTCATCACCGAGGCATGACTGTACTTATCACCTAAATAAGCCTCTCGTAAATCTGCATGTGCATCAATTTGAACGACCCCAATATCTTTTATACCTGCATCCAATAAGCCTTTTACCACCCCGTAAGTAATCGAATGTTCTCCACCTAAAGCAATCGGGAAACCACCTATTTTGACAATTTTTCGAATGTCTTTGGCGATATTTTTGATGACTTTAGCGCCTTTCCCTTTGACATTTACAGGTGGATGGGTATAGATACCCTGTTCACATGGTGTACTATAGCCGTCCCAAGTTTCTAATTGCCAAGACGCCTCTAGAATTTTTGCAGGCCCTAAACGGGTACCACCTTGATAAGAGACGGTTGCCTCATAAGGTATAGGTAAGATATGAAATCGAGCTTTATCTATTGGTGGGTGTTTAAATTCTGAACCTAAGAAAATAGGGTAGCCCGGTGCGGCTAACTGGTTAAATTCGTCCATATATTTTTGGTGTTGTAAGTAACGTAGATTAAGACAAGCGATTCCGAAAATCTTCATAGCCAAACTCTCGAACTACTCGAACGGAATTGGTAGTGGAATTCCAAATAGCAATTGAGGGCAATCGAATCCCATTAAAAGTAGTGGTTTTGACCATCGTATAATGCGACATATCATCAAACATCAAGCGTTGTCCAATCTGTAAAGGCGTATCAAAACTATAATCGCCAATTACATCACCCGCCAAACAAGTTTGTCCACCCAAACGATAAGTAAAGGCTTGTTCATTAGCAGTTCCAGCGGCTTTTTGAGTACCAGTAATAATCTCCGCTCGATAAGGCATTTCAATCGTATCAGGCATGTGGCAATTTGCGGAAGTATCTAAAATGGCAATAGCTAATTGATTGTGCCCAAAATCCAATACTTCGCTCACCAAAACGCCTGTATGAATGGCAATCGCCTCCCCAGGTTCTAAATAAACCTGTACTTGGTATTTTTCTTGGAATGCTTTGATTCTGTTAATCAATCCATCTACATCATAATCTTGGTGAGTAATGTGGTGTCCACCACCAAAATTGACCCATTTTAAATGAGGCAGATAGTCGCTAAATTGTTTTTCTACGGCATCCAAAGTACGGTCTAGTGGTTCAAATCCTTGTTCACAAAGGGTATGAAAATGCAAACCACTAATACCATTTAAATCAATTGCTTTAGGGGCCTGCTCTTTGAATTTATCAATCGTAATCCCTAATCGAGAACCAGGCGCACAAGGATTATAAATAGCCGTTGCGCCTTCCGAATGCATGGGATTGATGCGCAAACCAAAACTTAAGGAAGGTCGTTGCTTTTTGGCTGCTTGAATCATCGGCTGATAATGCTGCCATTGATGAAAAGAATTAAATACTACATGGTCAGAAATAGCCAATACTTGTTCTAAATCCTTCTCCTTATAAGCTACGGAATAGGTATGAACTTCTCGTTTCTCGCCCCCTTTTTTGTTTCCCCAAAATTCTTCGTAACCCAATTGCGCCTCATGTAGTCCACTAGCACAAGTTCCTTGCAAGTATTTACAAATCAAGGGGGCTAAACTGAACATTGAAAAAGCTTTCAAGGCGAGTAATACTTTAGCGCCTGATTCATCTTGCACCCTTTTTAGGACTTGTAAATTACGTTCAATAGCTACTTCATCTACGACAAAGCAGGGAGATGGGACGCTATGCGGATTGAAGTTGAAAAAAGTTTTACTGTTGATATTCATCTTGCGAGTTACGGATTACTAGATTCGTGTGGCGAGTTGCAGGTAATTTAGAAACCTGCAACTAATTATATCTCCAAATCTCCCCAACCATCTTGCTCAATCACTCGAACAGGCATCCCATATTTATCCATATCTTTGATAAAAAGGTCTGGGTCTAATTCTTCTAAATTCCAGACACCTGGTTTCATCCAATGTCCTTCTATCATCATTTTAGCACCCACCATACAAGGTACACCAGTAGAGTAGGAGATAGCTTGAGATTGGACTTCTTTATAGCAATCTTGGTGGTCTTTTACGGTATAGACAAAGACGGATTTTTTCTTGCCATCTTTAATCCCTTTGACCAAACACCCGATGCAAATTTCTCCTTTTGTACGTGGTCCTAGAGTAGATGGGTCTGGTAGCAATTTCTTTAAAAATTGAATCGGAATAATTTGCTGTCCATTAAATTCGACAGGCTCGATACCAATCATGCCTACATTACCCAACACTTCTAAATGCTTTAAATAGGATTCTCCAAAAGACATCCAAAATTGTGCTTTTATGAGGCTTGGAAAATTCTTAGTCAAAGATTCCAATTCTTCATGGTACATTCTGTAAATATTATAAGTACCCACATTATCTGGACAGGTAAAGGACTGACTTAGGGACATGGCAGGAGTTTTTATAAATTTCCCGTCTTCCCAATGCTTACACTCCGCTGTCACCTCTCGAATATTAATCTCTGGATTAAAATTTGTCGCAAAAGGATAGCCGTGGTCACCTCCGTTGACATCTATAATATCTAAAAAGTGAATTTCATCGAAATAGTGTTTAGCCGCATAAGCTGTAAAAACACTCGTTGCCCCAGGGTCAAATCCAGAACCTAATAAGGCCATTAACCCAGCATCTTTAAACCTATCTTGATATGCCCATTGCCAGCTATATTCAAACTTTGCCTCATCCTTCGGTTCATAATTCGCCGTATCTAAATAATGTACCCCTGTTTCTAAACAAGCATCCATAATGGTCAAATCTTGGTAAGGTAAAGCCACATTTATCACCATAAACGGTTCGACTTTATTAATCAATTCTACTAATTCGGGTACATTGTCCGCATCTATTTGTGCAGTTTCAATCGTTACCCCATAGTTTTGTTTTACCTGTTCGGCAATCGCAATACACTTTGATTCGGTGCGACTTGCTAGTACAATTTCAGAAAAAACATTCGGCAGTTTAGCGCATTTGGCAACGACTACGCCACTAACACCTCCTGCACCAATGATTAATACTTTTTTCATTTTTAAATTTTATTTAGATAAGAAATCTGATATCTGACATTCAATGAAATTGGTAGCCTGACACCTGACAATACAATGGTCTCTTTTTAATAACCTAAAATCGACAGCATTTCATCTACTTTTTGTTCTTCTCGATAAACTTTTGTCGTGAAATTTCCTGTTTTATCTCGGTCAATGATGATATGTTGTGGGGCAGGAATCAAGCAATGTTTGATACCACCATACCCACTAATCGCCTCTTGGTAAGCACCTGTATGGAAAAACCCTACATATAATGGTTCTTTTGCTTTCGGCTCAATGATTGGCAAAAACACCTGCTGATTCATTTCTTCCGAATTATAATAATCTGATTGGTCACAACTAATGCCTCCTATGTTGACCCGTCGATATTCCTTATCCCATTTATTAATAGGTAGTAAAATGAATTTTTCCAAAATACTCCAGGCATCAGGAATCGTATTCATCAGACTATTATTGATGATGTACCAATCTTCTCGGTCATTCTGCTTTTTATGTTCCAAAACTTCAAAAATTACCGCACCACTTTCTCCGACTGTAAACTTTCCAAACTCTGTGAAAAGGTCTGGTTCTTCGATACCTTCGTTATTGCAAGTTTCTTTGATATTTCGGACGATTTCATCCACCATATATTTATAATCGTATTCAAATCCCAAATTATTTCTAATCGGAAAACCACCGCCTAAGTTCAAAGCCTTCAATTCAGGGCAAATCTTTTTTAGTGCGACAAATACATCAAGCGCCTTTTTGAATTCTCCCCAATAATGTAGGTTGTCTTTTATGCCCGAATCGACAAAAAAATGGAGCATTTTTAACTTAACACGCTTTTTAGACGCTACTTTATTTTTGTAGAAATCAATAATTTCAGAAGGACGAATGCCTAAACGAGAAGTATAATAATCGGATTGAGGTTGTAAATCAGTAGCTAACCGCAAACCAATTTTTAAAGTCTTGCGAGTCATTGTATTCAAGCGTTCCAACTCTACCATACTATCCAAAACGGTAATAGAATTTTTAAACCCCATTTTATTTAACTGAATGATTTTTCGTAAATAATCATCCGTTTTATAGCCATTATGGATTAAAATAGTGTTTTTGGTCAATTTCCCACTTTCAAATAACTTAAAAATAAGGTCTATATCGAAACTAGAAGAAGTTTCTAAATGAATGTCATGCGTCAAAGCCTCTGACAACATGTGCTGAAAATGGCAACATTTGGTACAGTAACAATACTTATATTTTCCCTTGTACCCATTTTTTTTCATGGCTTTATTAAACCAATTCTTCGCTCGTTTAATTTGGTCGCCAATTTTTGGTAAATAAGTCAATCTAAATGGCGTTCCATATTGCTCAATCAAATGCTCAATGGAAACCCCATGAAAATGCAAATAACCATTCCGCAAATCAAATCCTTCTTGTGGAAAATAATAAGTCTGGTCAATCAAATCTGCGTAGGTGTTTTTCATTATTTTTGTTACCTTATTAAATCTAAATGTCTTGGTTTAAAAGGCGGCAAAAGTAGAAGGCAATTCTGAATATATTCTGTAATTTTAGGTTGTTTTGCTAAAAAAAAAAGATTAATTTTTTACTAAAAAAGTAGGTAGTTATGGTTTAAAAAATACTTATAGCATTAAAGATTTAATCGCTTTTTGGTACGTTAACTAATTTTGTTAATGAACAAAATACAAGATGGAAATTTTCAAGGCCTAACTAGTACATCATGGCGTAACTTTCAATACCATTCTTTTGACTTTTTGAACTAACTTTTGAATATCCTTTTTTTTGGATATTCGCCAATTGAATTTTTTAGCAAATCTACGATTATGATATTCCACGTATGCTGTAATTTTTTTCTCTAAATCTTCTTTTGAAGTAAAATTACCTCTGAGTAAAACTCGTTTACTTAAAATGGAGAACCAACATTCGATTAGATTTAACCAAGAACAATGCTTTGGTGTATAAACAAAACGTATTTGGTGGGTCGGATTAGATAAATAAGCTTTTCGACTTTCCATATTCTTTAATATCCCACTTTTCCCCTTTTTGCCTAAATCCTGTTTATCCCCTATCACCTGTGCCACCCATTCAACTAAGCTGGCTGATTTATGAGTATTCAATTGGTCTAAAATAAAAAACCATTTAGCTACCGGGTCACTTTGAACGGTTTGTTGAATGTGTTTCAAAAAATCCTCCTCCGTTCGACTTTCTCCTATGGTTGGACTGATAATTTGTCCTGTAGCTATTTGTAGATTACCAATAAATACTAAAGTACCATGCCGTATATAATTAAATTCTCGCCTTTCCTTATGACCAGGGCTACAAGGAAGTGTAGGTGCAGCTCTCTCTAGGGCTTGTATGCCTGTTTTTTCATCTACACTTACTACATGTATTCCTTGCTGCTCTAGCTGCTCTGCATTTGCATTTAATTCACATATTTGTTCTACTTCAACTGCAAAATCATCCCAACTATCTATATTGGGATGTTCCCAATAACTACTTAAATGAGGCTGTAATTTGTGCTGATTTTAAAAATCGACCAACTTGTCGGACTGATATATTGGCTACTATTTCTCTTGATATGGCCTCTTCCCTTAGTAATTCCAACGACCAATGAGTAAAGGGCAAATCTAAATCCTCTGGTTTCGTACTTCCCAAGGCTACTATCTTTTCCCGTTGAGATAAGGTAAATTTAGGAGGACAACCTGTTCTATATTTATCTGATAACAATTCGACGATTTCTTTTTTGTAGCCATTGTAACTCAGTTTTTTCGATTGATATTGCTCATATAATTCTTCCCTTACCAATTCTTGATTTCCCCATCTATCAACCCATCTGCTCACTTTCTGTCTATCTAAGTCCATATAACGACCAACTCCTCTTTTACTTCCTATTTTATCATAATTCAGTATTATACCTACTCGTTCTCGGTAACGAAACTCTATTTTCTGGCTACGAATTAGTTCTTCTAATAGCTTTTTTTCTTGTGCTTCTATTGTCATTTTTTTTTGCACAAAGTTAAGTATTATTTTTTAAGCCGTTTTGTACTAGATTGTTGTCTGTCCTATTCTTGTATCCTTTTCTTTAGTTTTCATTTTATTTAGTTATCCATTCGCCAATCAACTGGATTCCTTCTATCACCTGGGGAGCAAGAGATTCAGCTCTAGCATTTGGATTTTCTTTTATCATTTGGAGTGCTTTTTGGCCATCAAAATCTACATAGGATAATCTTGCTCCAAGAAATTCTTCTGGCATTCCAAAAGCACTTAATGGAAGTAAGGCAACGCCTGTCTTTTCCAAGAGTCTTTCGCATAATTGATGGCTCGTAAATATATTCTTACTGTTTAATCTAGCTTTATAATAATTGAAGTTTGGCATCAAATAAAAACCTCCTTCCGGATTAGGGTGACTTATATTCTTTTGTAAAAGAATAGCACTAGCAGCTTGTGCGATTTTCTTTAAGATTAATTTGGAATGAGTTAAATAGTCTTCAATTTCTGAACCGCCTTCATAAGCTTTTACCGCAGCGTATTGTATTGGAGCAGAAGTAGTAGTAAAAGTTTCACTTGCTACAACCGCCATTTTATCCAATAACCAACGAAGTTCTTTTGGAAAGACAAAAGTACCTAGTCGCCATCCACCTGCACCACACCATTTACTCAATCCGCTAGAAACAATAGTGCCTTCTGGATAATATTTGGCAATGGATTCGTGTTTGCCCGTATGGTGAACATCTCCATATATTTCGTCTGATAAAATTAAAATATTATGCTTTCTGGCAACCTGAACAATGTTTTCTAATTGCGTCTTATTCAAACTACTACCTGTTGGATTAGAGGGATAATTTAAAATTAAAATACGAGGTGTATTTAATGCTTGTTGGCAATAATTATCTAATGTTTCGCCATCCAATAGATAACCATTCTCCACTTTAGTTGTCAACCATTGATGAACTTTATTTGCTAAATGAGCTTGTGGTTCATAAGATACCCAACTTGGTTGAGGCAATAATAACTCTCCTTGATAAATCATTTGCGTCAAAAACAATAACTCTTTTGAACCAGGACCAATTAATACATCTTCTGCGCTACAATTTATTTCAAATTTCTGTTGGTGATAATTCGCTACTGCTGCTCGAAGAGAAAACAACCCCCTAACAGGCAAATAATCTTTTTGATGAGCATTATCTTTTAATGCTTGTACGACCACCTTTGGTACAGGAAATGGAGATTGTCCAAAACCTAGTTTATAAACCTTTTTACCTGCTTTTACTAAGTCATTACTTCGTTCATTAATAACTAAGGTAGCAGAAGGTTTTAAATTCGTAATATTTATATTAATTGGTTGATTCACTTATCAGCATTTTAGTTCAAAAAATAACTAAAAGTAGTAGGCGATTCTGAATAAATTCTGAAATTTTAGGTTGATTTTAAAAAGACCAAGAGATTAATTCTTCAACTAGAGAAACCTTTTAAATATGTTAAGCATTTATCAAACAAGATTTATGGATTTGACAAAAGTATTTATTGGGCAAGCATCCGTATTTATTTTTATAAAATTCTTCTATTGATTTCATTTTATCCAAAAATTAGGTGTCAACCGAATGGATAAACTTGTCAAAATATTACCGAGCAGCCTCCTTTTCATACCCTAAAAATTTACTAGCCCAAATAATAAAATGCTTCATATTTGGCGCATCCGTATGCCCGCCGTCATGCTGCCGCCATGCCAGATGACCATCTAGCATATCCGTACTATGAGGTGGCATAATTTCCTTTAAATAATCATTAGACACCCCAAGGTCTTTTACACCTAAGAGTTTATAAACTGAACCAGCGGCAATAGTTGCCATATAACTGCCTTTTTGGTCTAACCAATTAGCGTCGCCCTTTTCAGGTATGCCGTAGCTAATAAAAGTAGGTCGTGGCGCACAAAGCGCAATCAATTCATGGGAATCGACCCGTAAATCACAACCTGTTTTACTACCAAAACTAGATTCAGCCGTACCATATTTTAAATAATTCCCTGCCATCCAATGACTTTCTCCAGAACCTGTCAAATTTTCAACTCCTTCTCCAAATACTCGTCTATGCAAAGTCGCCCCTCCTTTGCCTGATGAACCAATTAATCCAGTTGCAAAGCGAGGTTCAAATGCAAGCGTTACTAAGGCGGCTTTACCAAAACGAGAAACGCCTTCAATACCAACTCTTTTTGCATCTACACTTTCATCCGTTTCTAGATAATCCAATCCTCTTGCTGCACCCCAAGCCCAAGCTCTTAATGTTCCCCAATCATCAGGCTTACGATGTTGCCCTTTGTTGACTAAACCAATAATTCCTTTGGTCAAACCAGCACCATTATCGGCTTGAATACTAGCTGGTTCAATGGTCGCATAGCCCCAGCCAGCGGCTAATAATTGCTCGGTCGAAGGCAAATCTCCTTCTGGTAACGGTGCCCAAAAATTGGGTCGGGGCAATCTTGTAATTGGACTATAGGCGGGATATTTATCAAATATTTCCTTCGTTTTAGGGTCGTGTTTTATCATCATTTCCTTAAAAGAATGGTTCAAAATTTCCAAATCTTTTGAGGAAGGTTGAGCAGGTGCTGGGAACGATGGACGACCAAACATCATTAGAACAGGAACTGGCCCTTTTACATTAGTAGGCACCACCAACATCATATTAATGTTCACATTGATGGACGGAAAAGTACTATTATCTACATGGCCTATTAGTTTTTTGGCAATAACGGGCGTACGTCGCACAAATTCTCTATCTTCAATGGCTACCGTCCAAGTTACTTTAGGATCATTATTGGGAACTCGCCCATACACTTCTTTTTCAAAATCTTCTATTAATTCTGGTCTGCGTACTTTCCACCAAGTAGCGGCATTCGTTACTTTTTTTCCTTTTTTGGTGGTCAAGGCATCAGGTAATTCGGGACACGGATTCGCCAACGCCTCGTCGTAATTGGCAGCATTAGGAGCGGTTGGATTACCACTTGGGCCTGGTCTTAAAGCGGTAATACCTAGTTGTTCCATCATCTGGGCTTGGTTTGCTTGATTCCCTTGATGAATTTTTGCTCTTTCTTCTTTCGATAAAAAGAATTGGGCATTTAGTGTTGAAACTAGGATAATGCAGCCTAATAAAATACAGCTAAATTTGTTCATAATATCGCATCAATTTTTTCCTTAATTCAAAGCGAAAACCACCACAGAAAAAGCAGGAATGGATAACAAAATTTCTTCTCCATCCAATTTAGCACCATCGAAATCACTAGTTTGTACGGTATTTGGTGCGTCAAAAGTATTATGTGCCTGTAATCTATCAGCGGTTAAAATACGTCCAGAAATGCTATTGACTTCCATACCTCTAACAGCAACTCGAACCTCCTGCGTGGTGGATGCATGAATATTTACCAAAGAAATATGGACTTTCCCTTCTTCATTAACAGAGGCAGAGGCGGAAATAGCTTTTAACCTTTTATCCCCCAATTGATAATCGGCAGACTTTACATGAATTGGAATCATTTTAGCATCTTGATGCACTTTGTATAATTCCAAAACGTGATAGGTAGGGGTTAATAACATTTTCTCCTTATCGGTTAAAATGACAGCTTGTAACACATTGATGGTTTGTGCCAGATTGGCCATTTTTACCCGTTCGCAATGATTATTGAACGTATTCAAAGTAGTGCCAGCAATCATAGCATCTCGCATCGTATTTTGTTGATAGAGAAAACCAGGATTAGTTTCGGGTTCTACTTCGTACCAACCGCCCCATTCATCTACTATTAAACCAACTTTTTTTTCAGGGTCGTATTTATCCATGATGTTGCTATGCGCCTGAATGTGGTCGTCCATTGCCAAAGCTTTTGTCATCGTTTTAAAATAGATGTCTTCCTCAAATGTGGTAGATGGGCCTTTTGCACTCCAATCAATAACAGCATAATGATGGAGAGAAATGCCTTCCATCAATTTCAAAGGAATGTTTTTCATTAAAACTTCCGTCCATTTGACATCACCAGAAGAACTTCCTGCCGCAATCCGATAAATATCACTTCCTTTGGCAGCAGCGGTTAAGTAAGTGGCATATTGTCGATATAAATCTGCATAATATTCCGCACGCATATTACCTCCACATCCCCAAGCTTCATTACCTAAACCCCAATATTTCACATTCCAAGGGTCTTTTTGTCCATTTTCGATTCTTAGTTTGGTCATAGGGCTTTTGTGGTCAGCATTGGTATATTGCACCCAATCTGCTAATTCCTGCACCGTTCCACTACCGACATTGCCAGAAATAAAGGGTGCTGTTTCGAGTTGTTGACAGAGTTCTAAAAATTCGTGCGTACCAAAGCTATTATCTTCTGTGATGCCCCCCCACCAAGTATTTACTATTGTTGGGCGTTTTTCTTTTACTCCAATGCCATCTTTCCAATGATAGGTATCTGCAAAACATCCACCGGGCCAACGTAGGTTAGGAATATTTAACTTTTTTAAAGCATTTACAACATCGGTTCGCATGCCTTTATTATTGGGAATCAATTCGTTATTTTCGCCAACATAAAAACCGCCGTAGATGCAACGGCCTAAATGTTCAGAAAAATGACCATAAATATGGCGACTAATTTGGTGTTCCGCTAAATCTACATTTAGGGTGATTTGGTTTTGAGCCAATAGGGTAGTGCTTAGACAACTGAAAACAATTAGCGTTTGTAAAAATTTCATAATGATAAGTTTATTGTACTTTATTCTGAGAGCTGCCAGCACTCCAAGTGCTGGCAGCTCTTTCCCAGACGAAAAACTTTAGAATAAAGACTATTGAATGACCGATTCTTTTGATTTAAATTCTAGTGAATTAATCGTAACCAATATTTGTCCCTCCACAGCATCTGGATTTTTGAAGACCAAATAAACAGGACGTTTGCCTGAGATAGCATTAAGTGCAATCTGAAATTTTGGTTTAAACATATTCCGAACTCGCCGAAAACTAGGTTCTCGTCCTTTTTTGCCGCCTTTTTCCCAAGCTGTTCGTAATTTTTTTAATTCTGCTCTAAAATCAACTTCAACAGGTATTACTTTTTCGGTAGCCCCAACTAGTTCTCCATCTGGTGCGTCCAAACGAACTTCAATGATGGCACCTGCAGCATTTACTCTAGTAGAAGTTTCTGCTCCAATTTCAAGTTCACTAATGCCCGTCAAATCTAAATCATGATAACCTAGATAACCATTATGCTCAATAATATTAAAAGACCGTCCTGGCGTAGTGAGTAGCTGTGTGCCTTTTGCTTGGTCATATTTTTCTGGATTGATTACTGGATTACGTAAAGCAATGATTTTTTCACCTGTTAATGCCCCCAATTTTTCAGTACCTTTATCTTTATAGGCTACTCTTAGCAAATATCCGCCTTTGCCATTCGTACCTTTAGGCGACTCCATCGTAAAAGTACCTTGTTGAGGAAGTACTTTTGGCGCCGCTTGTGGATTATTTAAACTCATAATAAATTCCACCATTAGCGCCGCATCGCTCTTTGATAAATTCGGATGGGCGCTCATACCATGTTCTCCCCAAATACCCACACTTCCATTGATGATTCTATCCGCAATGACCGCTTGCCCTTTTGGGTCATTTTTATATTTTTTAGCCACTTCGATATAACTAGGTCCAATAGATTTTACATCAATTCGATGGCAGGATAAACAATCGCTTTTGTCGATTAATGATTTTCCTCTAGAAAAGGTTACCCACTCATCTGCTGCTACATGATTTTGGGCAATTTCAATAGGGTCAAATCCTTCGGGCGCATAATCAAAATTGACCGAAACTTCTTCCTGTTGAATATTTCCTGCTGCCATCGAACCATCTTCTTTATCGGCTACTTGAATAGCATAGCTTATCGGATTATTAGGAAAGTAAAAAGATTGATTCCCTTCTGTGATTTGAATATCTACAACGGGAGGTTCGTTTCCTGCTGCTATTTCAAATATTTGTTCACTACTATTGCCTTTACTATCCGTAACGGTTAGGTAAATATTATATAAGCCTTCTTCTTCTAAAGTGACCGTTGGATTTGATTCTTGAATCGTTTTATTCGTGCCATCTTCCGAAACAATCGTCCATTCATAATTCAATTTATCCTTGTCATAATCTTCCGTTCCTTCCGAACTTAATTGAATTTTTAGGGGTATTGCGCCCGCTAATCTATCCGCACTTGCCTTAACCACAGGAGGTCGATTACCTCCATTATATTGAATCCGTTTAACGTAGGCATTATCATTTCCTCTAAACCAAGCAGAACCGTATTCTAACACATATAAATCTCCGTCTGGACTGAATTGAATGTCAATCGCACTTTGAAAACTCTCGTTAGGTAGGAATGGCTCCATCGATACATAATCTCCGTTTTCATCCAATGTTACCGACATTATCCAACCTCTCATAAAATCAATAATCAACCATTTTCCATCATAATAAAGAGGAAAACGTTTGTCGGATTCAGGAAAATCAGCCTGTCTATAAAGCGGCCCACCAGTTGCATTTCTACCAGCACTTCCCAATAAAGGAAACTCCTCTGAATTGGCATACGGATACCAAATAAATGCTTTTTGGGGAGCAGGCAACTCCGTTAAACCCGTATTATTAGCGGAAGTATTAACTGGATTATTAACATCAAATAGGCCATAAATGGAATCGGTGGCATAGTCATAATCGGCGTAAGGTTGATTGTCTCCAATGAAGTAAGGCCATCCGAAAAATCCAGGACCTTTTGCTTGATTAAATTCATCGTATCCACGAGGGCCTTGTTCGGTATCTTCGGCAGCATCAGGGCCAACTTCTCCCCAATAGATATAGCCTGTTTTGCTATCAATAGAAATTCTCCATGGGTTTCGGTGTCCCATCGTATAAATTTCAGGTCTTGCTTTTCCCCTTCCTTCTGGAAAAAGATTTCCTGCTGGAATCGTATAAGTACCATCATCTTCTGGATGAATTCTTAAAATTTTACCTCTTAAATCATTGGTGTTTCCAGAAGTTCGCTGGTCATCCGCATTTTTGTAACCTGGTCGTTCATCCAAATTAGAAGTTCCCTGAGGTGGATTAATCGTATTATTACCTGTGGTCAAAAATAGATTGCCATTTTTATCAAAGACCATTCCGCCACCCGTATGACAACAATCTTGTCGTTGGGTAGGATATTCTAAAAGGATTACTTTGGAGGCATCATTTAAAGAATCGCCTTTATATTCCCAGCGAGCCAAAACGTGTTTTGTTTCGTCAGGGTCCGCATAAAGCATAAAAATCCAATGATTTTGCGCATAATTCGGATGTGCAATGACGCCCATTAAGCCCTCTTCTGCGGTTCTTGACCGTCCTTCTTTATTGGTATAAATGGTATTGACGGGTACATGCCCAATTTGGCGTATTTCTCTGGATTCGACATTGAAGGTTTTTACGCCTCCTTCTCTTTCTACAATGACCATCTCCTCATTATTCAAAAAGGTAAAGGCCATTGGCTCATTTAAGGAACCTGGTTGGTTTAAGACGGAAGTCGTAAAACGATTTTCATCGGGTAATTGCTGAACGAGGCTTTCTTTTGTGGTTTGGCAAGCATAGTTTATCAAGCCTAATAAAAAAAAGATACCTACAAATTTTGTGGAAAATTTTATCATTTTAGTAAAAATTGGTTTTCGATTTATTTTTGATACGCCAGATTTCTACCGAAACGCTGACCGCTTTATTAATAATCAGAATATTCGGTAGGATAAAGAAACATAATATCTGCATGAGAGACACTATTTTTATATTTTTCCATCGCTTTTAATTTTGTCCATTCGGGAGCGATACGAAATTCATTCCAAAGAGAATCTCTGACGATTTGATTCGGAAAAGTGGTCATGTATATCAAATTGGGCATCTGCGCTCCAGCAATGACATCTGCATAGAAGACAGCATTAAAGTTGAGTCGTTTAAATAATTTTACTTCTCCACCAGCATTAAACATGTCCACTTTTTTCTTATAATAGGTTTCGGTAGGAGATTCATAGCTTCTCAATTCATACACTCGTTCTTTCCGAGCTCCTTTTACTTTTGTAGCTTCCATAAAAGGCATATCAGGAAAAGCTTTTAAGAGGGTCGTTTCAATCCTTAAGTAGGGTGGTTCTTTATAAGTCGCATTAAGGTATTCACTTCCTGCGGCTAAATACGCTTCATCTTTTGCTAAGGCATCTTCTATCCCTGCAAATTGATTTAAGGAAGTAAATGGAATCAAAACCATTAGCTTTTTTATAGCCGCCGTATCATTGGATTTAAATTTAAATACCCCAATATTATTGATGTTTTGTCGCTTTAAACCTGGTAGAAAAGCTTTTTCAAGATAAGTATCGACTGTTTGTACTTGTACTTCTGAATCGAGCGAATAAGTTTTTAGTTGATAAATTTCTCTTTCTTGAGGCTTTGCTGCTGTTGTTTTGGCATTTTCTTGAGGTGCTACTTTACAATTTGAAAAAATTAGGAGCGCAAAGAATAGTAGCAAAAATGGTGCAAAATTAAATTTTAACATTGGTCGTCGTTTTGTGAATGAAAATGTTTGAGGCACAAACTAAGCCAATTAGTTGTATTTTTTTAATCAATAAAGTCTTCTTTTACATTGACTAGTTTTTTTTGGTAGGTCGGGAATAGCCAATCAACAAGCGAAGTGGATGGATTAGGATAGCAATTCCTACTTAACCCTACAAACATTTTCAGGAAAATGTAGCCAAAAGAACCAGCTAGAAACTTTTGACTACAAAATTAGGTCAAGGATTACTGAACCCGACTAAGGGTCATTTCTCCTCTATCGTTACTTAATACAATATTATTTTCATCCACGACCACACCATTCTGAACCATTATAAACCGTCCAAAATTAACTTCAAAAGAAAACTCATTTCCATTAACTTCGCCATTGGATAATTCTTGCTTACCACGAGTAGTTTCTATACTTCCAGTTAAAGTAGTTCCCTCAATATTAAAAGTGTAAGTCTGCTCAATTTCTCCCCTTGGTGTTTGAGCGATGCCTTTCCATTGACCGCTAAAATCAATGGCTTCTCCAGTAGGCATTACTTCTTTAGTTTCCTTAGTGGTTTTGCCATCTTTTTTTGCTTTTTTATTTTCCTTTCTAGTTTCCTTTCGAGAAGGAGGTCTTCCTCCACCTCGCTGATTTCCTCCTTGTGGTGCACCACCACCTTGCATACCGCCACCGCTGCCGCCGTCTCCACCACCCATCAAATCGTCATTTCTAACAGAACGGGTCTTTTTTCGGCTATTTTTGAAATCAACTTTTCCAAATTGGTAACTGAAATTGATTCGAACACTTCTATTTAACCTAAGGCTATTACTATACTGCGAGAAAGTAGGAGAAATCAACTCTGTTTTGATATTCCAACCTCGATTGGCAAAATTTTCTAACCCTAAACCAATACTCCCTTTTTTATTTTTAAAATCTTTATTGACCCCAATTGAATACATCCCAAAGCCACCTCTAGTGCCTTGTAATTCCACTCTTCGACCTCGCCCAAAACTAAAGGCTTGTATCGTCCAACCTTTGTTCATTTTGTATTGTCCCATTAAACGACCGCCATAATTCCAGCCTGAGTTGGTAGCCGTTACCGAAGTGCTATTTAGACCTGTTACTTGACCTTCTAATTTAGAAAACCGAATATTCACGCCTCCATTGATGGATAATTTATCAGAAATATTGATGTTGGCAAAGACGTTCGCACCAACAGATTTTTCTTTACCAATATTTTCATAAGTGGTCAAAATAGCACCGGGAATAGAATCAATCGGGAAACGCACTCGATTGATGGCATTATCCGTACTTCTACCAAAAACAGAGACATTCAGATAAGTTTTTTTAATCAATTTACTAAAACTCAATTCTAGGTTATCCGCCAATTCTGGTCGCAATAGTGGATTGCCTACTTGAATATCTTGATTGTTTTGGATATTCACATTTGGATTTAATTGTCTTAACCAAGGTCTTTGAATTCGACGATTATAACCTAATTTAATAGTCGTAAAATCCTTAAATGTTTTAGATACATTGATGCTTGGTACAACATTGCTATAATCAGGAATATTAATATTTATATTGTCTTGAGTGGCATCAACGAAAGTTCTTTCCCATCGAACACCCGCCTTAAAGGTATATTTTCCAGCTGTAGAAATGGTATAAGAAGTATAAGCCGCTGCTATGTTTTGGTTGTAATCTAAAGCACCTGCTGGTCTGGAAAAATCGGCATTAAAATCATTGCGAGAACTGGCAAATTCATAAGAATAATCACTATTGACTCGTCGCAAAATACCTTTTCCACCAATTTCAAAAATTTGTTTATCACCGATTGGTTGGATATAATCCGTTTGTAGGGTGACTTCCTGATTTAGATTATCATCTAAATTTTTAATACTATTGATAAAAGATTCATCTGCTGATAAGTTATCAGAAATAAAATTGCTGTTTTCATCAGTTCGACTATATAAAGAAGACATACTAAACTCATGTCCTGGCTTAAATATTTTTAAATAATCTACATTTACATCTGTACTGCCTGAAAAACGGTCGCTGCTTATATCTCTTAAGTTAGTACTAGCTAATTGCCCCTCAGAGAAAAGTTCAGAAGTTCGCAATTCATCTCTAGAGAAATTGCGAATGCCATATCGAACACCTCCAGACAAAAACTGTGTTTTATCAATATCATAATCAAAACCCAAATTATAGCGACCAAAAATGCCATTGTCTTTAGCATTGGAGAACTGATGGGTTCGGTTGGTCCTATTTCCAAAATTGGTGATTTGTTCTAAATCTGTCTCTGCTTTATTATAAAAAGCACGACCAAATCCACCAAGCGTCATCCCAAATTTTCCTTTCCTTAAACTACCATTTAAACCCAAATTAGAGCCTCTTAAACCAACTCCTGTATTCAGGTTCAAATAATAGCCTTGCAAATTATTTTTTTTGGTTATAATATTTATAATTCCCCCTGAACCTTCGGCATCGTATTTCGCCGATGGAGAAGTAATGACTTCCACCGTTTTTATCATATCCGCAGGCAACATTTTTAAAGCATCAGCAATATTAGCGGCTATAATGGTGGAAGGTTTATTATTGATTAATACAGTAATATTGGAATTTCCTTTTAAAGATACATTTCCTTCTAAATCAACGGTTAGCAAAGGCACTTTTCGCAAAACATCTGCTGCATCTCCTCCTTTAGCTAAATTATCTTGGTCGGCATTATAAACCAATCTATCTACTTTTTCTTCTATTAATGACCGTTCGCCAGTAACCGTTACTTCATCCAAAGTAGCAGCACCTTCTGATAAAAGAATTTCTCCTAAATTGATACTACGTTCTTTTTCAATGACTACATTGTCCACTACTTTTTTATCGTAACCCAGATAAGAAATTTCTAGCTTATAATTGCCATCAATTAATTCATTTATTGAAAACTTACCTTTCTCATCGGTAATTGTACCGTCAACTAGTTCATCTTCTAAGAAAAGAGAAATGGTTGAAAATTCGACGCCAGCACCGCCTTTATCATCGAGTATCGTTCCCGAAATCTTACCAATCCCTTTTTTACGAAGGGAAGTCCCTGTGCCAGGTATTTGAGCATAGCTAAGAATTGTACCTAACAAAAAGAATAATAAAAGAAAATAACTTTTCATTTTTATAATGTTTTAGTGGATATAAGCCACATAGACAATTGGGTGATTTTTTGTAATATATTGCAACAGCAAAAATGAGTTATTTTTCTAATTTAAAATTGGAATTCAGCCAAACGAGCAGGTCTAATCGGCAGTTCGGTAATTATATTCGACCATTCCGAATAGTCGACTTAAAAGGGGGAAGTATCGAATAAAATAACCGAGTTATCTATCAGCAGGTATAATATGGCTTAAGGATGGTATTTTTGTGGTATTGTAACGCGGATTATTAATCCGTATATAAGTTTTAAAATTTAAAGGCAGATTAACAATCCGCGTTATTTATGGCATCATTTCCAGAAAAAAATAAAAAACTACTGATTCACATCGCTTTTTGGTGTGTCTATGCCTCTTTTTTCTTTTATCAAATTAGTTTTTCTAGAGGAGATGGCCCAGATTGGGAACGCATACTAAAGGATTTTTCTTCCCATATTATTGCCATGCTTTTTATTAGCTACCTCAATTATTTTTTCTTTTTACCTCGGTTTTTTAAACATAAAAACATAGGCAGGTACTTTTTAGAATTTCTGCCTGTCTTTATCCTCTTGGGCTACTTAGTGGTTTTAGGAAAGCAATTTATTTTAGGAGGTTATCCCTATACGGAACGATGGTTGTATTCCACTAGATTTGCCGTCAATGTAATACTAAGTACCCTTTTTCTAGTCTTTTTTGTCGGTTTACTAAAATTTGTGGAAGATTGGTTTGAATTAGAAGCTCGGAAAACAGCATTAGAAAACGAAAAACTGACCTCTGAATTACGCTTTTTAAAAGCCCAGATTAATCCTCATTTTTTATTTAATACGCTGAATAATTTGTATTATCTAGCTTTTAATAATTCTCCTAATACGACAGAAGTCATTGCCAAACTATCCCAGATGATGCGCTATATGTTATATGATAGCAATCATCCAAAAGTATCCTTAAACAAAGAAATTGAGTATATCCAAAATTACATCAGTTTAGAAAAATTGCGATTTGAGAAGGACGTACCTATTGAGTTTGAAGTAGAAGGGAATACGGCAGGAGTGACGATTGTACCGCTAGTTTTAATTACTTTTTTAGAAAATGCTTTTAAACATGGCGTGAGCAATACCGCTAAAAATTCATGGATTAAGGCGAAGATTAATGTTGCAAAAGGCGTTTGTCATTATGAAGTTGCTAATAGTAAAATAGCCGAATCAGGCAAAACGGTAAAAGAAAAATCGGGTATTGGTTTGCAGAATGTAAAAAGGCGATTAGATTTGAGCTATCCAGATAATTATGAAATAGAAGTAGCCGATAAAGAAGATAGTTATACGGTTGGCTTAAAATTAAATCTCGTATGAATCTAAGCTGTATCATAGTCGAAGATGAGCCGATGGCTCGAAATTTATTGGAACAATATATTGCTAAGATTTCCTCCTTGACCTTATTAGCGGCTTTCTCCAATCCTTTAAAAGCCTTAGATTTTTTAAGGGAAACAACACCTGATATTTTATTTCTGGATGTGCAAATGCCAGAAATTACAGGTATCTCTCTATTAAAAATTTTGAAAAAGAAACCGCTTGTTATTCTAACGACTGCCTACTCCGAATATGCGATTGAAGGCTATGAATTGGATGTGACGGATTATTTATTAAAGCCTATCACCTTCGAGCGTTTTTTGAAGACTGTAGAAAAAGTAACTCAACGTAAAGGACTTTTAACAAGTGGACAAGCTTTAGTAGAAACCCCTAAAGAAATACAAGCTACCCCTCAAAACCCTTTCATTTTTGTAAAAGATGGAACAACGCTAGTTAAGATAAAATTAGCCGATATCTTATATATAGAAGGCTTAAAAGATTATGTAAAAATCCATACACCTAAAGGAAAAATCACCACTTTACAACGACTGAAAACCTTAGAGAAAGAATTGCCAAGTCATCAGTTTATTCGAGTGCATCATTCTTTTATCATTGCGGTAGAATGGATTGAAGTGATTCATCGAGATAGAATAGAAATTAATACTGATTTAATTCCGATTAGTGATACTTATCGAAAGGCCTTCAAAGAGTTTATTGACAATCGACATATAGGTAAAATATAAGGTTATGCATTTAAAGTTGGCCAAAAAAACGGTTGTTCACCGAATAATTGAGACCATATTACCTATATTGAAGGATGTTTGTTTTATGGATTATATTTTAAATAACACAGAAACCACCATTCTTTAATCTAACTAAATTCTAGTTTTACTAACAGGAATTTTAAATATAGAAATAGGACTATTATAACCTATGATATATTCCAAAATTCAGTATTAAAATTTAATCTATTATGAAAAAAGCATTGTTTTTTATCGCCACTTTTATGGTTGCTACTTTAACCATTACCGCTCAATCTGTATATAAATTAGACAAGGCACACGCTAGTATGAGCTTTACGGTAACTCATTTAGGTATGTCTGAGATTGATGGTGTTTTTAAAGACTATGAGGCAACGATTACAACTAGTAAAGAAGATTTTTCTGATGCAGTTATTGAGGCAAGTGCGGACTTAACCACCATGTCAACTAATAATGGTGGACGAGATGGGCATCTGCAAAAAGAAGATATGTTCGATACGGCAAATCATCCAAAATTGACTTTTAAGAGCACAGCTATTGAAAAAATAGATGATAAAAATTTCAAGGTAACTGGCGATTTGACCATTAAAGGAACGACAAAATCGGTAACGCTTGATTTAAAACTATTGGGCACAGGGGAACATCGTCGCTCAAAGAAACCAATGGCTGGTTTTAAATTAACTGGAACAGTCAATAGAACAGATTTTGGTGTTGGTGCAATGCCCGCTATGATGGTTGGCGAAGCAGTAGAATTGAGAGCAAGTGGAGAATTTGTACAGGAATAGAAGCTTAAAATTTATCTTATTCATTAAGTCGCAAGGTGGGGTTGACCTACCTTGCGAAATTTTATAAGTAAGTACTGTTACTTATTTCGTTACTTAGAATGGCATTTTTGTTAAAACAGATGACTTACTTGTTCCTTCAATAATAAATATTTTTGCTTTATGAAATGGCTAAACCTTTTCGCTCTCCTTTTTCTAATAATTGGCGCGGTAGCTTATCAGTTGCCTTTGACACCTAATTCTTCCGAACCTGTCCATTCTATAAAAACAGAGAAAATAAAAGGCGTTTGTTGGGAGGCGAGAGACAGCATTGGGATGTCTGCCATTGAAAGTTTGGATGCCTATCATGTAAACTGGATTTCTCAAACGCCTTTTGGCTGGCAACAGCAACATAATAGCCCAGAAATTGCCTTTCATAGTAACCGAGGTTTGTGGGGGGAAAGAGATATAGGCTTAAGTCATACCGCCCAATTAGCTAAACAAAAAGGCATAAAAACGCTATTGAAACCACATATTTGGCTTAGACAAGGAAATGGTAAATGGCGGTCGGATATTGAAATGGATAGCCCAAAAGATTGGCAGGAATGGTTTTACCAATACAAAAAATTTATTTTGCATCATGCTCAATTAGCAGAAACACATGGCTTTGAGGGCTTGTGTATTGGTACTGAATTATATATTACCTCTGCAAAACACGAAAAAGAATGGCGTAATATAATTGCTGAAATCCGAAAAGTCTATTCTGGACAACTCACCTATGCTGCCAATTTTTATAAAGAATATAATGAAATTCAATTTTGGGATGCACTCGATTTTATTGGCTTACAAGCCTATTTTCCGTTGACAGATAAAGAATCCCCTTCTCTTAAGGACTTAGAAAAAGGATGGGGAATGCATCATAAGGAACTTGAAAAACTTTACAAAAAATGGCAAAAACCAATTGTTTTTACAGAAATAGGCTATCGAAGTAGTCAAGACGCAGCCATTCGACCTTGGGAATGGGAAGATAAAGGGCCCGTAGAAACAGAAAAAATTTCCGCCGAAACGCAAGCATTATGCTACAAAGCGATGTTTAAGACCTTTTGGAAAGAGGAGTGGATGGCAGGTGTTTTTCTTTGGAAATGGACTTCTGAAAATCATGGTCAGCAAATGGAGAATAGGCGAAAAAGGCAGCCTTCGCCTTTGAGTTTTACGCCAAAGGAAGAGGGGCTAAAAGTATTACAAGAATGGTTTAAAAAATAAAGGAAATTATCATCCAAATGGCAATGGTGATATTGAGGATTACGACAAAGCAGAAATTGCTTTAAGAGGTCATGTTTTCACCAATGAAAAAGGGGAATTTGCTTTTCATAGCGTAAAACCTGGTTTATATTACGGTCATAGGCGACAAATTCATTATCAAATAACTGCTCCCAATCAAGCACCTCTGACTACTCAAACTTATTGGATGACTGAAAAAGGAGATGCTAGAGACCAAGCGGATAGAACAGATAACCATACAGAAGATTGCCGATTTTTGGATTTTAAAGCGGATGGCAATGGGGGAGAATAATACGGTATCAATTTTTTAAATTTATGGCAGACCAAGTCGCCCAATCGGGTGGGTCAATTTTGGATGCCATGAAAGCTTTACCAGGGGTTACTGTTGACCAAGAAGGCAATGTGCTATTAAGAGGAAGTAGTCAAGTGGCTGTTTTGGTAGATGGTAAGCAATCAGGAATTCTCTTACACTCACTCATTGGCGACTAAAGTCACCAGTAAATTTATATAAATTATGAAAAATTTCTTGTTATTGGTTATTGCATTAACCTTAATTTTCCCTTCCTGTTCTACCTCTTCAAAAATAGGAAAAGTAGGAACGCCCATTTTTGTAGCCCCTGTAGGTGTACAAGCCTACTCCTTCCGGAATTATTTCCCAAAAGATGTGCCAGGCACGCTTGACCGCATCCAAGCGATGGGTATCAAGGAAATAGAAGGCGGAGCAGGCAAAATTGCGCCTGAAGATTATAAAAAAATGTGTGCGGATAGAGGTATTAGTATTCCTTCTACAGGTGCTAATTTTAAACAATTGGCTGAAGACCCAATGTCCATTGCAAAAACTGCCAAAGCCTTAGGGTCAAAATATGTAATGTGTGCTTGGGTGCCTCATGAAAGAGGTGAATTTAGCCTAGAAGACGCCAATAAAACCATTGAAGTCTTTAATGCTGCAGGAAAGGTATTGAAAGAAAATGGCTTGACTTTCTGCTACCATGCGCATGGTTACGAATTTCAACCTTACCAGGATGGCACTTTACTCGATTACATTATTCAAAATACCAATCCAGAATATGTGTCTTTCGAAATGGATATTTTTTGGGTGCAATTTGGCGGCGGTGACCCTGTTGCACTATTAAAAAAATATGGCAATCGTTGGAAATTATTGCACTTAAAAGATATGAAAAAAGGAATTGAAAAAGACCTGACAGGTGGGACTGATGTAGAGTATAATGTGCCATTAGGTACAGGAGAATTGGATATGCCAGGCATTTTAAAAGAAGCCCGAAAAATAGGGATTGCTCATTATTTTATTGAAGATGAAAGTAGTGCAGTTGTAAACCAAGTTCCCCAAAGTATTGCCTATTTGAGAAGTTTAAAATATTAAATAAAGTGGATTGTTAATTCGCAGGCTAACATTTCTTATAGCGGATTAACAATCCTCAGGACAAAACATCATCATGAAACGAAGAAATTTTATAAAGAACACTACTGCTTTTAGCATTGCTGCCACTACAGTAGGCTGTGCAAATACTTCTGCTACTGAAGTGAAGCAAGGAATTAAAGAAAAAAGATACCAAAACGGTCGTAGCCCTTGGCCAATTTGTCTGGATACAGCCACTATCAGAACCGCAGGTACTTTAGGCAAAAAAGTAGACATTGCTATTGAAGCAGGTTTTGATGCTATTGAGCCTTGGGATATGGAGTTAGCTGCTTTTGAAAAAGAAGGCGGCAATTTAAAAGAATTAGGCAAAAAAATTAGGGATAATGGTTTGTTTGTGCCGAGTATGATTGGATTGTGGAACTGTCTTCCTGAAAATGAAGCAGCATTCCAAGCATCGCTTCCCGAAACTAAAAATCGCTTGCGGATGGCATCGGAGATTGGTAGTCAATTTGCCCAAGCTATTCCCAATAAAGTAGGAGCGAATTATGACACCAAGTTTGTCGCTTCCTGTTATTGGCGCTTAATAGATATTGGTATCAAAGAATATAATATCACTCCTGCATTGGTCTTTGTAAAAATGTTCCCTTTAAAGACGATGGGACAAGCAGTTGCGGTAGCCTTAGACAGCAATCATCCAAAGGCTAAAATTATCCCTGATGTTTATCACATGTATATAAGTGAAGGTGGTTTTGAAGGTTTAAAGATGATGAACGGAGATTTATTTGCTATTTTTCAATTCAATGATGCACCTAAAGGCATGAAATTAGAAGAAATGGAAGATAAACATCGAGTTTTTCCTGGTGATGGAATGCTACCACTTCCGAAAATCCTAAAAGATTTAAAACAAACAGGATTTAAAGGCTGTGTGTCTTTAGAATTATATAACCCAGATTATCATGCACAAGACCCCTTATTTATCGCAAAAACTGGGCTAGAGAAAACCTTAAAAGTGATTGAAGAAGCTGGAGTATAATTTGTTCAGGAATGATAGCTATTTTGGGCAATTAACCCATTCTAGAAAAATCAGAAAGAAATCAAAATCATTTGCACACTCCAAGCTAAACTAAAAGCGATATTTGTTATATAAATAAGGAAATGGTTGTCAAACGATTACATCATTTTATTGCAAAACTTACCCTATGCGCCCGCTAATCATAATTATTGTTTTCATTTTAGGTCTTTTTCTTTTCAAAACCTACTATTTAGATGCGGATAAACCAAAGGCATCGAATGCTAATAACCGTTCTGCTGCTGCAAAACGCCCTGCATCTAAGTTGTCGGTGGATGTCTATATTACCAAAATTGTCGATAAAAATAATGTGATTTATGCCTCTGGAACGATTGTCCCTAATGAAGAGGTAGAAATAAAAAGTGAGGTTTCTGGTCGTTTAATCCAATTAAATATCCAAGAAGGGGCTTATGTCCAAAAAGGGCAATTAATTGCTAAATTGAATGATGAGGATTTGGTGGCGCAATTGAAAAAATTGGATTACGAAGAACAATTGGCTGCACAAACAAAAGCGAGGCAAGGTAAGTTACTAGAAATTAACGCTATCAGCAAGGAAGAATATGATATGGCGGTTAATCGGGTGAATACGCTGAGTGCAGATAAAGAATTTTTGCAAGTACAATTAGCCAAAACTTCGATTAAAGCGCCTTTTAGTGGTAGAATGGGCTTTAAAAACATTAGTGAAGGAGCTTATATTACGCCAAATGTTATCATTGCCAATTTGGTACAAAGCAACCCTGTAAAATTAGATTTTAGTATCCCTGAAAAATATGCCAATAAGATTAAGTCAAGGCAAACGATTTCTTTTACCATTGATGGCGATGAAGAAAAAATGGCAGCAACAGTCATTGCCCTAGACCCTAAAATTGACGAAGATTTACGAACGTTAAAAGTTCGGGCGAAAGCCACTAACAAAGCAGGAAAATTATTACCCGGGATGTTCATTAGGGTAGAAGCTCCTTTGGGAAGTGAAAAATCAATTATGATTCCAACCCAATCCATTATACCCATTTTGAAAGGCAAAAAAGTTTTTGTCATGAAAAATGGAAAAGCTAAAGAAATGCTCATTAAAACAGGGTTACGAACAGATACAGAAATCCAAGTAATAGAAGGTTTAGAAATAGGAGATTCTGTCATTGTGAGTGCTTTAATGTCTGTAAAGGCAGGGTCAGGCGTAGCTTTAAGAAATGTAGTGGAGTAGAATACGTGCCTACCTTGAAGATATCCAACAGGTATTCTACCAATTTTCAAGCTGATTATCTAAAGTTTTTTTAACGACCTTACTCCTATTAAAACTAAAAACAATGGCATCTTTATCAACCATTTCCATTAAAAGACCAGTTTTAGCGATAGTGATGAATATCCTAATTCTCCTATTTGGCATCATTAGTTTTTTCTATTTAGGGGTTAGAGAATTCCCATCTATTGACCCACCTATTGTATCGGTAAGAACCAATTATCCTGGCGCCAATGCGGACATTGTGGAATCACAGATTACCGAACCATTAGAAAAGGCGATTAATAGTGTGCCCGGTATTAGAACCATTAGTTCTTCCAGCAATCAAGGGTCTAGCTCCATTACCATTGAATTTAATTTGGATATTGATATGGAACAGGCGGCTAATGATGTTAGAGACAAAGTGTCTCGAGCTACTCGTTCTTTGCCAAAGGATATTAATGGAAATCCGACTGTTAGCAAAGCAGATGCAGATTCTGAAACGATAATGGTGATGCGCTTAAGAAGTTCCGAAAGGAATTTATTAGAATTGAGTGATTTTGCCGAAAATGTAATTGTTCCTCGTTTTGAAACGGTCAATCAAGTAAGTGGCGTTCGAATTTGGGGACAAAAAAGATATGCCATGCGGATTTGGATGCTACCTGATAGAATGGCAGCCCAAGGTATTACGACCGCAGAAATTAAAACCGCATTGGATAGAGAGAATGTAGAATTACCAAGTGGAAAACTGCAAGGAAATAGTACCGAATTAACCGTAAAAACCGTTGGTCGTTTTGTTACGGAAGAAGATTTTAATCAATTGATAATCAAAACGGTCGGAGAAAAAACGATTCGACTGCAAGATGTAGCTTATGCTGTTTTGGGGCCTCAAAAAGAAGAAGGTATCTTACGGATAAATGGGGTACCACAAGTAGGTATTGCTATTAGCCCTCAACCTGGTGCCAATTATTTGGAAATTGCAACCGAAGTCAAAAAACGTTTAACAATTGTCAAACAAGATTTGCCAGAAGATTTGAGGCTAGAAATGTTTATGGATAATACCATTTTTGTCGAAAAATCTATTGAAGAAGTTAAAGAGACGCTTTTGATTGCGGTGGTATTAGTCGTCTTAATTATCTTTTTCTTCTTTAGAGATTGGATTTTAGCCATTCGGCCCTTAATTGATATTCCCGTTTCTTTAATTGGTACTTTTTTTGTCATGTACCTTTTTGGATTTTCTATCAATGTCTTAACCCTCTTGGCTATTGTATTGGCTACGGGATTAGTGGTGGATGATGGCATTGTGGTCACCGAAAATATTTTCAAAAAACTGGAAGAAGGATACCCCCCAGTTGAGGCCGCTATCAGAGGGTCTAATGAAATCTTTTTTGCCATTATTTCTACCTCTGTTACCCTTGCAGCCGTATTCCTACCCGTTATTTTTATGGAAGGCTTTGTTGGGAAATTATTTAGAGAATTTGGAATTGTTTTGGCCTCTGCTGTGCTTATCTCTGCTTTTGTCTCCCTAACTTTAACACCCGTTCTAAATGCTTTTTTAATTCGTAAAAAAGAAAAAGGCAATCGCTTTTATGAATGGTCAGAACCTTTTTTCAAGGGAATGGAAAACAGCTATCGGGACGGTTTAGCTAAGTTTATGGACAAACGCTGGTTGGCCTTTCCAATTTTCGGAGTGGTGGTTTTTATGATTTATTTCTTTGGCAACCAATTAAAATCAGAGTTAGCGCCTTTAGATGACCGAAATGTATTGCGAGCGATGATGCTCACCCCTGAAGGGTCTTCTTACGAGGTGATGGACGATTATGTGCTGAAATCTTATGAAATGATGGCAGATTCCCTTCCTGAAGCGAATGGTATTTTGACCTATACAGCGCCTGGGTTTTCTGGTTCAGGTGCCTCTAATTCCGCTTTTGCTCGAATCATGTTAATAGATAGCCCCGAAAGAGCGCGCAGCCAAGCGGAATTGAAAAATTATTTAAATAAACAATTTCGAGCCATGCCAGATGCTCGTGCTTTTGCCAGCGAACGACAAACTATAGCTTTGAGCCGCAGGGGTAGTGGTTTGCCTATTTCCTATGTATTGCAAGCACCAGATTTAGACCGCCTGCGGGAATACATTCCAAAATTTATGGCAGAAGTAGAAAATGACCCTACCTTTTCAATTACGGACTTGAATTTAAAATTTAATAAACCCGAATTGAATATCACCATTGACCGTTCCAAAGCTAAAAGCATGGGTATTTCTGTAGCGGATGTAGCTACGACTATGCAACTAGCTTTTGCAGGGCAGCGATTTGCTTATTTTATAAAAGATGGTCGGCAATACGAAGTCATCGGTCAATTTGATAGAAAAAATAGAGATGAACCCATTGATTTAAAAACCTTGTACGTTAAAAACAATCAAGGTAAATTGGTACAATTAGACAATATTGTAAAAGCAGAAGAAGAAAGTAGCCCACCCCAATTATATCATTATAATCGATTTTTATCTGCTACGGTCAATGCTGGATTAGCGCCGGGTAAATCCATTGAAGATGGCATTGCTGCTATGGATGCAGCGAGAGACCGCTTAAACGACCCTGCTATGCGTAGCGATTTGGCAGGCAGTTCAAGAGATTATCTAGAAAGTTCTAATAGTACCTTTTTCTCTTTTATGTTGGCTCTTTTATTGGTTTATTTAATTTTAGCGGCTCAATTTGAAAGCTTTGTAGACCCGTTTATCATTATGCTAACCGTTCCTTTAGCGGTGGCAGGTGCTGTATTTTTCCTTTGGTTTTTCGACCAAACGCTTAATATTTTCAGCCAAATTGGTATTATTATGTTAATAGGCTTGGTGACTAAAAATGGTATTTTAATCGTAGAATTTGCCAATCAATTAAGAGCAAAAGGAATGGATATAAAAGGTGCGGCCTTAAAGGCAGCAACTATGCGGATGCGTCCAATTATCATGACGACCTTAGCTACTGTTTTTGGTGCAGCTCCCATTGCTTTGGCTTTGGGCTCTGCTGGACAAAGTAGAATGTCTATGGGGATTGTTGTTATGGGTGGTTTGTTATTTTCTTTAGCTTTAACACTTTATGTAATTCCTGTGATGTACACTTATTTAACTCGAAAAAAGGATTACGCCAGAATGAGAAGAATTGACGAAATTGCCAGAGATACGGAGATGCCGCATGTAGAAAAGATTGGAGCTTAAAATAGAAGTCAAAAGTCAAACAACTTTCACAAATTTATCCGACTAGTAGTATAAATTACTCAATATGCATAAATGGATTTTTATTATTTCATTATTATTTCCCATTTCTCTTTTTAGCCAGCAGGTATTGCCTTTGCCCGAAGCGATTAAGATTGCCTTAGAAGAAAATTATGGTATCCAGATTGCCATTTTGGAGCAAACTGCGGCAAATATGGAAATCTATAAAGCCAATGCAGGAATGGGCCCAACGGTGGACTTGAATGGCAATTATCGGACAACTGGGAATTATGCCAATCAGCGTTTTCTTGATGGTAGAGTGGTGGACCGTTTTGGTAGAGCTTTTAATCCTAGTATCAACATTTCCGCAAATTGGACCCTTTTTGATGGTGGACAAATGCAGGCAACTTATGACCGTTTAGGTTTGATGGGGCAATATTCAGAACTGCAAGGAAAAGTATTAATTCAAAATACTATTGCCAATGTAATGCAAGCCTATTATAATATCATTCGACACAAAGAGACTGTTGAGTATTTGAATACGATTTTAAAATATTATGAAGAACGACTAAAAATAACGGAAGAACGATGGCAGGTTGGGCAAGGGTCAAAGTTGAATTTTTTACAGTCGAAAACAGATATGAACGCTCAGTTATCTCAAATGGCAAGTGCTAAAAATAACCTAAGAAATGCCAAGGTTATTTTGAATGGATTGCTCAATAGAACTCCTTCCCAAGATTTTGAGGTAGCAAACAGCGAAAATGTTCCATCAAATTACGAATTTAATCAGTTAGCAGAACAAGTAAAAACCAAAAATCAGGAGATTTTATTATTACAAAAATCGATGGATATAAGTTTAAAACAGGAAGAAGAAATTGCTGCCACTCGAAAACCGCAAGTCTTCGTTAATGGAAGTGCAGGGTATAGCTACAATAACTCGAATACTGGATTTCTAACGTCTAGCCAAAATACTTCTATTGTTGTAGGTATTGGTGCTAGGTGGAATTTATATGATGGCAACCATCGACAAAATCAGATGGCCATTTCTCAAATTAATACTCGTATTATTGAACAACAACAAGAAAATTTAGCCGCTCAAATTCTAAATGACCTCACTTTTGCTTATAATCAGTATAATTCAGACCGAGAATTATTGGAATTTGAAGAACAAAATAAAACCATTGCAGAAGAAAATTTGTCGATTTCACTAGAGAAATTTCGTTTAGGCGGTTCTTCTATATTGGAACTAAATGAGGCGCAGCGAGCTTATGATACCGCTTTAAATCGCTTAGTGAATGCTCAATATAATATCAAAATTTCGGAATTAGATTTGCTACGTTTGAGTGGGACTTTATTGGATTAGTGTTATTTCTAATTAGCAGAAACATAAGTATGCAACAATTCCAATTCATTTCCTTACTGCTGTTGTTTCCCTTCTTTCTGATGGCACAACCAGAACCTTGTATCGACCCACCAACGATGACTTCCTTCTGTGCGGATGCTTGTATTATTTGTGATATTGATGGTTTTACTGGGCGACATGATGCCAATATCGTAGGAGAAGCGCCTCCTCGATTTGATGGAGAATGCACTCGAACAGCACATAATATGCAATGGATAGCTTTTATTGCAGGTAGTGAAGATTTGGAGTTTAGGATGTCCGTTTCCAATTGTAGGGATGGAAGAGGGTTAGAGTTTGGCTTATATCGAGGCATTAATTGTGATAATTTTAAAAGAATTTCTAACTGTTTTGGCGCAGGAAATCAGATGGTTATCCCTCCAGGAAGTAGTGGGGTTATCCGAAATAATGAACCTTTGGAAATTGGTCAATATTATTATATCGTCATGGATGGTGCTTTGGAGGATAATTGTGATTGGACTTTTGATGTATTATTAGGAACGACTCAGGTAGCTCCCTTAGAAACATCAGGAACAATAGAAGGGGCGTTTACTACTTGTAGGAATCTTGAACAGATTTATCATGCTAACCCGCCTATTGGAGCAACTGAATTTAAGTGGCAATTAGATGGTCAAGAATTAGCTACCAATGCACCCGAATTGCCACTTATCTTTGACCAAGTTGGTATTTTTATATGGCTGGCTGAAATTGATTTTATTGATGGGGAAAGTTTGGTTTATTTTGGAGATGTGGCTTTGATAAGGTAGTTTATTAGTACTAATTTTGAAAATTCATGTTGTTTAAAAGCAAAAAAATAAATGAAAATCAGGCTTATTATTGCGTTTTCAACAATCGCTTTTAGTAATTTATTGGCTCAGAATGATGCCACTATTTCAGGGAAAATCTTTGAAAAAGACTCAGGGGAATCACTCTCTTATGCCACTATTGTTCTCCATGCAGCTGATAATCAAACTATGATTACAGGAGCATTATCTGATGAAACAGGTCGATTTACTTTGGAAGGTATCAAAAAAGGAAGGTATCAAGTGGTCTGTTCTTTTGTGGGCTATGAAACCATCAATACCCCTATCTTAATAGGCGAAAAAAATAGCAATTATGACCTCGGTAAAATCGAATTACCCCTTGAATCTACGCAATTAGATGAAGTAGTGGTGAATGCTCAAAAAGCAGTAGTGGGCGCTAATCTGGATAAGAAATCTTTTAGTATGGCAGACCAAGTCGCCCAATCGGGTGGGTCAATTTTGGATGCCATGAAAGCTTTACCAGGGGTTACTGTTGACCAAGAAGGCAATGTGCTATTAAGAGGAAGTAGTCAAGTGGCTGTTTTGGTAGATGGTAAGCAATCAGGAATGACAGGTTTTGGCAATCAACAAGGTTTAGGAAATATTCCTGCTGCCAATATTGAGCGCATCGAAATCATCAATAATCCTTCAGCTAAATATGATGCCAACGGCATGGCAGGAATTATCAATATCATTTACAAAAAAGAGAAAGAAAAGGGTTTTAATGGAAGGGTTGGTTTTACGCTTGGAATGGGAGAGATAACGACTCGAAAAGCAGACTTACCGTCTTCGTTGGGCAGTTATAAACAAAATCTAAAGTACAATCCAAATTTCAGTTTGAACTATAGAGGGGCAAAAACCAATACTTTTTTACAAGGAGAAATCCTTCAACAACAGAAATTACCCAATAATGAATTTACCACTCGTAATTATAAAGATGGTGCTAGAACGATTTCTGAAGTACCCGAAAATAGAACGCAAACACATTATATTATAAAAGGAGGGATTGATTGGGAAATGAGCGAGAATAATACACTCAGTTTTTCTTCCATTTTTGATTACGAACACCATATTGATACTTCCCAAATACCATTTATCAATCTGTTGACCAATGAACGCTATCGTTATTGGCATTGGAAAGAGGATGAGATTACAGGTTACCTAAACTTTACCTTAAACTATAAGCATGACTTTCAAGAGGCTGGGCATACCTTAAGTGTCGCCGCTCAATATGTTAGAGGTTGGGAGGATGAATCGTATTTTTTAAATGATAGTTCGGCTGTTCGAGTTGGTACGGATATGACCAATATTTTGGCAACAGAAAATACGACTTCCCTAACTGTCGATTATGTGAAACCTCTAAAAAGCGGACGCATTGAATTGGGGTCAAAAGTACAGATTAGAACCATTCCTGTTACTTATGATATCAATAGAGGACAACAATCTATTATTCATCAAGGTCTCGGCAGTTGGTCAGATTGGGGCGAAAATATTTATGCTGTCTATTTAAATTACGTTTTAGAAAAAGAGAAATTTGATATTGAAGGTGGATTAAGATTAGAACAGACTAATATATTTTATGATATTTCACGGGAGAACATCTACTATCCCGAAAATGATGCTTACGATTATTTTAAGCTATACCCGAATGTTCGATTGACTTTCAAACTCAATGAGACTAATAATTTATCGCTGTTCTATAATGAAAGAGTAGATAGACCGGGCGAACCAAATTTAAGAATCTTTCCAAAATATGATGACCCAGAATTATTAAAAGTAGGTAATCCCTATGTGCGCCCACAATTTACGCAGACATACGAGGCAGCCTATAAACGAATATGGGAAACAGGTTCTGTTTTCTTTTCTACCTACTATCGTCAATTAGACGCTCCATTTTTGCGGATTTTTAGCATTGATAATTCTAATCCAGCTTACTCTGTTATCAACAAAATATATCAAAATGTGGGAAGTGGGACTAATTTGGGAATAGAGATACTATTAGCACAAAGCATTAAAGATTATTGGAAAATTTCTGGTAGTTTTAATTGGTATAATAATACCATTGATGCTTATACAGGAACTTTATTATTTCCATTTGAGCGACCTTTTAACATCCAAAACACCACCGACCAAACGTGGGACATAAAAATCAATAACCAAATTGATTTGCCTAAAAAAACGCAAATTCAATTGACGGCTATTTATCTAGCGCCGAAAAATATTCCACAGGGTAGGGCATTAGCTCGTTCTTCTATAGACCTAGGTATCAAAAAAAGCATTTTACAGGATAGAGGAGAATTGACTTTTTCGTTTAGTGATATTTTTAACGACTTTGGGATTCGAGAAGAAATTACGACCGCTGATTTTACGGCTTTATACGAGAATTATTTTGAGACACAGGTGGCTCGGATTGGATTTAAATATAAGTGGTAATTGGTGTACTATTTATCTATTGAAATTTCATTTATAGTTTATTTCAACGTTTCCATAAAATGAACAGCAATGAATCCTATCGTTGAAGAATATTGGCTATTATGGATTTTAGGTCTGATTCTGTCGTGATTTTAATTTCGTAGTTTCTTTTTGAGGTACGAAATGGCAAGCCTTTTAAGGTCAAAAGGAAATGATTTACAGTGTCACTTTACATGATAAATTTATCATGTAAAGTGACATCTTCGTTTATTAATATCCAGCATTCTGCTCCAACAGACCACCACTCAAATCAATCTCTGTTTGTGGCAAGGGCAATAATTCATGTTTTCCAATTTCAAAATTCTTACCAACTGCTTGCATGACAGAAGCTGCTTTTCCCTGCCTAACCAAATCGAACCACCGTTGTTGTTCCAGCGCAAATTCTACTCGGCGTTCGTGCCAAATAATAGTTCTTAATTCTTCTTTATTCGTAACGGTGATGTCAGGTAAAATGGAAGTGCTCTGTCCTCTCGCTCTTGCACGAACTAGGTTTAAATACAGTAGCGCATCGGTTGTTTCTCCCAATTCATTCAGGGCTTCCGCAGCGATTAATAATACATCTGCATATCGCAATAATCGAATATTACCTGGCCCATTTCCATTGCCCCCCTCATGAGTAGGCACCCAAGCTTTTTGATTATATCGTTCATTAAAAATATTTGGATTGTCTGCCACAAGTGCGGAACCATCGGGCAACACTTCTCCAACATAAAGAATGGTCGCTTCCCGTCTTGGGTCACCTCGTTCATAATCCCCAACTAAGTCATCACTTGGGCGATTAAATCCCCAACCTAAATTGGGGTTTCCTCGAACGCCTTGCACTTCATTATATTGGGTGCCACCTCCGCCAGTTTCAAAGGCAGCCGTTTGTACTTCAAATAAACTTTCGGAAGAATTTTCTCCAGCAGCAGTAAAAATTTGGGCATAACTTGGGAGCAAAGCATATTTTTGAGCCGCAATCACCGCCAATGCTTGTTCGCTACTATTGGTGAAATCGCCAAGCGTTAAATATACTTTTGACAACAATCCTTGCGCTGCACCTTTGGTGGCTCTGCCTTTATCCACACCCGAAAATTGAGTAGGTAATACGTCAATTGCATTTTCTAAATCTTGAATGATTTGGGCATACACTTCAGTCTTGGAAGTACGAGGTTGAGAAAAGTCTGCTCTGTCCAATGTTTTGGTAATCAAAGGAATATCGCCAAACCAACGAACCAAATTAAAATAATAATAGGCTCGTAAAAAACGACATTCACTCAAGAGTCTGGTTTGGAGTGCTTCGCCCATTTCAATAGTTGGAATATTTTCTAAAGCAATATTGGCCCGGTAAATTCCTTGATAATAGCCTGTCCAAACCGCACCAACCGAAATATTTCCTGCATCAAAAGTGAAGTTGTCTAACTCCGTTAAAAAATTTGCATCAGATGGCGTACTGCCTTTATCGGTATCATCTGAAATAATATCGGTCAATCCAATAAAAGAAAAAACATGTACATCCCAATTTCTCAATTGTTCGTAAGCGGCATTGGTCGCCCATACGGCATGGTCTGCTGTTTCAAAAAAATTGTCAGAAGTCAATTGCCCTAGAGGTTTCTTTTCTAAAAAATCTTTTTTACAGCTGATGGAAAATAGACAAATCAGCATAACGATATGACTGACTTTAAAGATATTATAAAAAAATGAATTTTTCATGGCTATTAAGTTGTTAATTTTTTAGGTTCTATGGGGAAAACTATGAGTGAATTAAAATTAAAGCTTTTACGACTCAGGAGCGTCATGTTACTTTGCAACGATAACGGGTAACACGACGCTCCTGAGTCGTCACACATTTTTAGCTACCTACACTTTTACCGTAGTGCCTTAAAAAGTAATATTTATCCCGCCCAAAATAGTTTTAGCAATAGGAAAAATGCCTCGGTCAATTCCAACAGAAAGCACCGAGTTACTCGAAATTTCAGGAGTGTAACCGCTATAACTTGCCCAAGTTTTTAGGTTAGTCGCACTTACATAAATTCGGAATTTTTCCAAATGAACTTGCTCCAATAATCGTTGTGGTAAGGAATAACCTAACTGTACATTTCGCAAACGAAAGAAAGCACCCTCTTCGATAAAATGGTCAGAGACATTATAATTATGCCCACCATTGGTCACTCTTGGTTGCGTATCAGCAGTTCCTTCGGCTGTCCAACGGTCTAGAAAATCAGTTTCAAAATTATAAGTGCCAAAGCGAGCCATCTTTTTGGCGTTAATTAATTTATTTCCTCTTTGACCATTGAATTCTATCGAAAAATCAAAACCAGCTAATTCACCGCCCAAATTAAATCCATAAATAAAATTAGGAATTGGGCTACCTAAATTCGTTCTATCGGCAGTCGTGATTGTTCCATCCTTATTGACATCGACAAATCTAAGGTCGCCAGGTTGCTCATCACCGATGGTTGGATTCGCTTGAATTTCTTCCTCATTTTGAAAAACGCCTTCGGTCAAATAACCATAATAAGCACCGATGGGCGCACCGACAACTGTTCGAGTTCCCAACTTTCCACCGACTCCCAAGTCGCCTCCAAAAATCTCTGACCGTCCTTCTCCTAATTCTAAAACTTCATTATTCACGGTGGAAGCAACTAATCCAAATTGGTAAGCGAGCTTACCTCTTGTTTCTCGCCAAGTCAAATTAAAATCAAGACCACTGTTCTTTACTTTTGCTGCATTGACAACTGGATTATTGGCAGAACCCACATAATCAGGAATGGGCACATCAATTAAAATACCATCCGTCACTCGATTATAATAATCTATTTCTGCGGATAATTTATTTTTAAACAATCCGACTTCAATGCCAATATCGGTTTGCGTGGTTTCTTCCCACCTGATTTCAGAATTGGCGAGGGTGATAATGGAGGCGCCAAAATTCAATGCTTCTTGTGTGCCAAAGACCGCATTGAGATTAGAAGTGACAACGGCACGACCAGCGTAAGCTCCAATTTTTTCATTACCAATCATCCCCCAACTTGCTCGGATTTTTAACCTATCCAAAAAAGAAACCGCTTTCATGAAATCCTCTTGCATGACATTCCAACCTACGGCGGCGGAAGGAAAATATCCATAGCGATTATTTGTTCCAAACTTGGAAGAGCCGTCTGCACGAAAACTTGCTGTAAAAAGATATCGGTCTTTTAATACATAATTGGTTCGAAATAAATAGGAGAGCAAGCTCCATTCAAAACCACCGTTGAAATTAGTTTGCCCATCAATTTCACCAGCACTTAGAAAAAATAATTCTTCTGACTCACCTGGTATGCCTGTTCGAGAACCACCAAAATTTTCAAATTGAAATTCTTGTGCCGTCATTCCTGCTAAAATATTTAGCCGATGGTCTGTCCATTCTTTTTGGTAATTGATGGTGTTTTCCCATAACCAACTTTGGGTACGGTCGCTAAAGAAGGACAATCTAGTTTCTTCATTTTGTTGGATAGGCGAAACAAAAAAGGTCGGCGTAAAAGTCTTCCCTTGTTGTTGCGCTAAATCGACTCCAAAATTAGTTCGGAAGGTGAAATTTTTCAAAAAACTCAACTCCAGATAAAGGTTTCCAACGGTACGATTACCGCTCCTTGCATTATTATTGTATTTTATTTGTGCCGCAGGATTAGCGACCGAAGCACGAATGGAAGTATTCCCAAAATTACCTGCTGTATCTACGGCTGGAACGGTTGGATCAGCTCGATAAGCATTGGCAATTACGTTCGCAGCATTCTCAGGAGCTGTTCTTATAAAAGAAATATTATGCCCCATTTTTGCCCAAGGCTTTAAGTTGTACTGATTGTTTATTCTAAGAGTAAGTCTTTGAAAATCAGAACCTTGAACGATTCCTTCTTGCTTAAAATAATTGGCGCTGACATTATAGGTCATTTTTTCTGAACCGCCACGTACTGCCAATTGATAATTCATAATCGGTGCCGATTGGAAAATCTCTTCCTGCCAATCTGTTCCTGCTCCAAAAATGGAAGGGTCAGAAAAGGGTAAACCTGTTCCTTCATTTTCTGCTACTTCATTGGCGAGGGTAGCAAATTGTTGCGCATTCACCAAGTCGATTTTTTTTACCAAAGTTTGATTGCCGAGGTAACTCGAAAATTCAAAAACAGCCTCTTTCCCTATCACTCCTTTTTTGGTAGAAACGATGATTACCCCATTTGCACCACGAGAACCATAAATGGCAGTTGCCGATGCATCTTTTAAAATTTCAACAGATGCCACATCGTTTGGATTTAGAAAATTAATATCATCTAAAAGCATCCCATCCACCACAAATAGGGGAGAGGCATCATTCAGCGTCCCGACTCCTCTAATCCGAATTATCGCACCTGCGCCTGGTTCTCCTGAAGTAGGGGTAATTTGTACGCCTGCCACTTTTCCTTGTAGTGCCTGCGCTACCGATGCCGTTGGAATTCTACTAATTTCTGCTGCCTTAACGGTAGAGACGGCCCCTGTCAAGTCACTTTTTCTTTGTACCCCATACCCCACAACGACGACTTCATCAAGTGTTTCGGTATCACTACCCATTTGCACATCAATAGTGGTTCGTCCGTCGATAGGAATTTCTACTAATTTATATCCGATGTAAGAAAATTGTAAAACGTCTGTTGCAGCTGCTTGGATAGTATAGTTTCCATCAATATCGGTCACTCCTCCATTAGTAGTATTTTTCACCAAAACATTAACACCAATGAGGGAATTGCCATCGATAGCATCGGTTATCATTCCTTTAATGGAAATCTGTTGCGCTATCCCGACGGTAGCAATAGACAAAAGACAGCCAAGCACAAATAGTTTATATAGCTTTATTTTTATCATGGTATTTACAATTTAAAATGCTGACCAACAAGGGTGCATATCCAATTTCTAATTCAACGACTCCATCCATCCGCCGCTAAATTTTGCTTTTTTTAATCCTTCAAGGAGGTAAGGGTTTTTTTTCATCAACTCCCAAACAAATTCATTTTGATGATTTTCGATTTGTAGTAAGATAGGCCCTTGGTCAATGCCGAGATAATCTTTGTCAAACCAACCATTTTTATTTTTTTCTCCAAAAGTATAACTCAAATTAAAAGCATCTTTAAATCCATATTCTCCCACGAGGGTTTCATAATGATTTTCCCACATGTTTTCCAAAGTAGGAATACAAATTTCGGGCGCAAAAGGAACGGAGCCTCCAGCCGCAGTTGGCGCAATCGTGCCGTCATCAAACCCATGATTTACGCCTGCTCCTCGGGCAGAATACCCTCGAAATTGGATACCTTGTTTTCCTTTTTTAGGTTCGCCGCTGGCAGGCCCGTCACAAGCCGTTAAGCCCCATTGATATTTCCCATAACCTTCCCAAGCATTTTTATTTTCCATACAAAAAGCTTGATTGGAAAGAGTAGCACGCCGAGCATTTTCAAAATAGTCAATTCCTTTTTTTGTCATATATTCATCTTTAATTCCTCTAAAGTCAATGTAAATATGACTGTATTGATGTCCAAATAAGGGCGCGAAATTAACGAACTCTGCTCCTTGAAACGTCCGCCATTCATAAGTTTCGCACCATTTATCCCAACATTCCGCAGGGATAGGATGCGTTGGGGAACCCATTGCCAGCACTAGTAAAATCATCGCTTCATTATACCCATTCCAGTCGTGTGGAATAAAACCTTTTTCGGGATGCCAACCCATCGACAATTTCATTTCTTCATTGAGCATCCAATCCCATTCAACACGTCGATATAGAAAATCAGCGAGTGATCGAATCTCTTTTTCAGTTGTATTATTTTTATCAAAAAAAGATTGCGCAGCTAGAATACCTGCCATCAATAATCCTGTATCTATAGAGGAAAGTTCTACGTTTTTGAAGCGGGTAGCATCGTCGTTTTTTAAAAAATGATAATAAAAACCATGATAACCACTCACCCCACTTGGAGCTTCTCCTTGTGGCATATTTTTTAAAAACTGCAACGTTTGCAAAACTCTGTTTGCGCCCTCTTTTCGAGTGATATATTGCTTATTGACTCCTACCAAATAACTTGTCAAGCCAAAACCTGTAGCAGCAATACTAGAGAAGTTTTGAGTAGGAAATCTATCTGGAATTTGAAAATTGTCCGTATCCCCCAATTCCCAGAAATACAAAAAAGTTCGGCGTTGTAATTCTTCCACGCTAAAGGAAGTTTCCATCGAAGGCTTTTTTATAGCAGTATCTTTTCCCGTTTTTGAAGCAGAAGCGCAATTCAAAAAAAAGATTGGTAGCACTACAAGTAGTGCCACCAAAATCAAGACGGTATTATAATTAATCTTTAATAAATTTTGCATTAGCTATAAGTTGTCCGTTTTTATCATATCCTGCAAGCAGGTAAATTCCATTTTCCAATTCATTAACTGGCAGGTCAAAATTTTCTGTTCTCGCAATTGTTCTTGCACTCACTTTTTTCCCTAATAAGTTAAATACTTCGATGGTTTCTACCTCTATCGTATTTTCAATTCTTAGCACCTCTCTTACAGGATTTGGAGAGATTTTAAAGGACGCTATTGTTACTGTATTAAAAATACTGGTGGTAATACAAGCAGCATCTCCAATAATAATATCATCAAAATAGGAAGTAACATCTGTCCCTGTTGCATCAATTGGCAAATCAAAGAAAAGCGTCAAACGGGTATATTGGGCATCATCCGCTACTGCCGAAAAATCAAAAGTTAATTCCTCCCATTCCCCAGTTAAAGTATTATCTACAGGGAGTTCAACGGGGGCAGCTCCAGTAGTAGAGCCTTCTAATTTAATGGCAAAATTTCCAATGTGGTCCATTAATACTTTTGCTTTTGCCGTTTTATTACCTGCAAAATCAATAGGCGCATCCAGTTGGGCAAACATTCCAGCGAAAGGTAAGGCATCACCTGCTTTGACAAATTCACCTACTTTAGCACTTACATTAATTCCACTTCGGTTTGGATTATCAACGATTTCAAATTGTTTACCTTCTGTTTCTAAATAACCATTGGCGAAATAGGCAAAATTGGCAATCGTATTATCACTATCCTCATGCGTATCAATACATCCCGTATAAGAAGCTCTTGTCCAAGAGGCATCATCAATGTAATAAAGGTCTTCTTGTGTAGGCAATACGCCTGCATTAAAAAAGACAACTAATCTAGCATGATCTGCTGCTGCTTGATCACTAAAATCAACTACATATTCTACCCATTGATTCGTCTGCGTCACATCCATAAAAATTTCTTTGGCGGGAGAAGCACCTCCTTCTAATTTGAAAAGAAGTGGTACTGCAATGCCCGACCATACTTTTAGATGGAATTGATTTTTGATTGATAAGTCCCAAGAACCACCACTTTCAAATCCTAAAGCTGACCATTCATCTGTTGGGTCTTTGTATTCTCCAACTAGGGTACTCGCATTTTCAGAAGAAACCTCAGGATTATTAATTACCGTTAATCGGTCTATGCCCACTCCATAAGCAACATTACGTTGGCATTCGTAATTATCCAAAATAGTAAGGTTGGCGACTACATTTTCGCAGGGGTCAACGGTACTTACTCCTTGGGTTAAATTATCAAAATAATAGGTCGTTCCCCCAGCAGCAGTTCCCCCATCGAAGAGTAAATTGATTCGTTCAAAATCAGTAATCATATTAAACTCTTCAAAATTAAGCGACATGTCCACCCATGTTTCCGTCGCAGAAAATGCTCTTGTTACCTCTTTATTGCCTTCCGTTGGGCTTACCAATTGTATCGTCATATTGACTGCACCCGCTGGTGCCCAAACGTGTAAATTCAATTGAGGACTAATGGATAAATCCATTCCATTTGCTAAAAATGCAGTTAGCGTGCTAAATGCTGCACTACCTTTATCGTATTTTCCAACATTAGCACTTGTATTACCAGTAGCATCAGGGTTTGCTACTACACTAAAAGTTCCGTGATTGGGCATATCCATATTGAGTGGTTCCCAAGGTAAACTAGCTCCGTTTTCAAAATCTTCTAAAGCGGCGGCAGCAGGAGCTTCTGCAAAAGAAATATCATCAATATAGTAAATATCGCCTGCTACCGCATCAACACCTGCATTGAAGAAAATAGCAATTTTTTTGTGGTCAGCGGCTGATTGGTCACTAAAATCTGCAGTGTATTCTACCCAAGTATTCGCTACTGTAACATCTATAAATTTTTCACTTGGGCTAGAAACACCCCCTTCCAATTTGAATAAAAGTTGCCCAGTTTTAGGTGCCCATATTTTTGCTTTGATATTATTATTGGTAGAAAGGTCTATTGAATTTTGGTAATCAACCACCAATGCTGACCAAGAATCCAAAGGGTCTACATATTCTCCAACCGTCGAAGAAGTATTGATACCAGAAGCATCAGGGTTGGCAACAGCAGTCAAAATATCCCAACCACCTCCGTAGGTAGCATTTCGCTGACATTCGTAATCGTCAATAATCGTTGCATCCGAAACCGTACCTGCACATGCACCAGCAGGGTTGGCTATAATGTTGTCAAATAAATAAGTATCGTCACTCATTTCTACTCCTGGGTCGAAGAAAATAATGATTTTAGTAATGGTCGTAAAATTGGCAGCAGCACTCATATCAAAAGTATAAGTTTGCCAAACATTGGTATTTGCAATGTTTTTTACGACTTCAATTGCTTCTCCATCTCCTTCTAGTTTGAACAAAACTTGGCTTGCAACAGGCGTATAAATATCAATACTAAATTGATTGTTGACCGTCAAATCCATAGTGTCTGGAAGAATCGCAATTAACAAACTAAATGCGTGCATACCAGATTTGGTGTAAGACCCTACTTTTGTTGACATATTGATGGCATTAGGGTCGGGATTATCAATTGCTCCATTGTAAATTCCATCGCCAAAAGGATTCCAAGTCAAAGGAGTTCCTTCAAAATCTTCGTAGGTGGTTTGTGAAAAAACTACACTAAGCATAACTACAGGTAGTAGTAAAGTAAGTAAAATTTTTTTCATAATAGTGATGTTGTTGTTTGGAAAAGCCTAGTATGGTTACGTTTAGCGAACAATAATTAGCTTTTTCGTTAATGAATATAGTTTAGTATTTAAGTGTAAAAAATAAATTCCAGCAGGAATATTAGCTACTGAAATGGTCATTTTTTTGGCTTCAAAAGCCCATTTTTTTTCTTTGGGAAAATTTAAGACTTGTTGCCCATTAATTTCAAATAAGGAAATTTCTATTTTTTCATTCGATGGAATGGTATTATTTTTTATAAAAATGTCCACTTGGTCATTGGCTGGATTTGGAAAAACGCCCCATTCCTTATCGTCTAATTCAACTTGTTTTAAATCAGTTACGAAAACAGTATCTGGTATAAAACCAATGGCATCCAATGCTGTTTGAATTTCAGGATTTTTCATAAAACCATTCCACAATAATTGAGTTCGATAATTTTCAATCATTCCAATAATCGGCCCTTGGTCAATCGCCAAATAAGAAGTGGCGAACCAATTTTCTGTCAAATTAAAAGCATCATAAAAACCATATTTTCCCCAAAGTTGACTTCCATGTGCTCGATAAAAATGCTTTAAAGCGGCCAAGGCAAGTTCAGGCGTGTAAGGCATGGACGATAGGGCAGCGGTGGGCGTAATTGTACCATTATCTCTTGCTGCGGTAGGTTCATGTGCGGAGTAACCAAATGGGTCGTCGCTGGCAGTTAATCCCCAACAATCCTCCCCGTAGCCTTCGTGATTTTGTGGATTTTCAATACAATAGGCTCGATTGATTAAAGTGTGGTAAACATTTCGATTGAAATAATTGGTGTACCCATCCTTTTTGTAACGAGGGTCAAAACCTAAGTAAGAATAATGAGAAAAAAATAAAGGGCCTCCTCGGTAAGTTCCTACTTCCAAGGGGAAACCAAAAAATTCACCTCCATTGGTATAACTATTTCCCGCCCAGCCATTATCGTATAAATTTGCAGGAATCGGAAAAGTGGGAGAAGCAATTGCTAAAAGATAGACGATGTGTGTTTCGTTAAATCCTCGAAGTTCAAGATTAATATCCCAACCAAAATTAGGAGACCAATGCCAAAATAAAACTTTCTGAACAGACTTGCGATACCAGTTCCAATCTACTGCTTCCCATATCTGAGTGATTTTATTGCTCAACAAAATCTCTTCCTCGGTATTTCCATCCAGACATTGTTTCGCAGTCAAAAGACCTTGAATCAAAAAAGCAGTTTCCACGATGTCGCCACCATTATCTAAATTTGAAAAAGGAATAACTTTGCCCGTCGAGCCATTCATCCAATGAGGAAAGGCACCGTGAAAGCGGTCGGCAGTTTCTAAAAAATTAACGATTTTCAAGAGCCTTGCCACTCCTTCTTCTTTGGTGATAAATCCTCTTTCGATGCCCACTAAAATCGCCATAATCCCAAATCCACTTCCGCCTGAAGTAACCGTACTGGTTGTATTTCGCTCTCTCGCCATGCCTGAAACAGGATGGGCAAAATCCCAGAAATATCGAAAAGTATATTCCTGAACCATCGTCAATAACTCCTCATCTGTCATGGAAAAAGTAGTTCCTTCCACTTCATTGGAAAAATTACTTTCTTCGCTTGCCGTATTAATTGCGGTTATTTTATACTCAAAAGATTGGTTTTGCGCACCGATAAAATCAATATATTCGGTATTAATGGGATTGACGGAAGTTAAAAACTCAAAAGTAGCATTAGGTGTTGCCCGATAAATTCGATAGGCGGCGAGGTTAGGTTCTGCATTAGAATTCCAACGCAATTCTACATGACTATCATAATTAAAAACGGCTAAACCTGTAGGTGCATCAGGATTAGCGACTACTCCACTTGGGAAAAGTAGCATAAAACACACAAAAGACAGAATATTGGCTATAATTGTTGGAATATTTGGCATGTACAGTTGTTAACAAAATTTAATTTTTTACAAATATATTTTTGCTAACTCAAATATGGAATATATTTCATGTAATAAAGAAAAAAACACCTCACTATGACTACGCCATTTGAAAAAAACTAATACTTCATTAAGAACTCTGTCAGATTCCCGTCTTTTGCTAAGCCTAATTTTTTTCGAAGCCGATATCGCTTATTTTCAATTCCCCGAATAGAGATGTGAAGTAAAGGAGCAATTTCTTTGGAGGTCAAATTCATCTTTAGGTAGGCCGCTAATTGCAAATCCCCAGGAGTCAATTGTGGAAAATCTACTTTTAATTTTTTTAGAAAAAGCTCATGCACCTGGTTGAAGTTTTTTTCGAATAATTCCCAATCCTGTTTGGAAGTCAGGTGCGTATCAATGAGGTGTAACAGTTGCTGGTAATCTTTGCTTTTAATAGACCCATCTGATTTTTTCTTATGTAGCAGGAGTTCATTTTTAATTTGCAGCAGGATTTCATTTTTCTGCACTAAATTCATCGTCGAATTGGCGAGTTGTTTACTTTTATTGACGATATCTAAATGCAATTTTTCGTTATCGGCTTGCATCTGTTGTTCCGCAAGAAAGCGTTTTTGGTCAGCTTGCATCTGTTGTTTGGTCGCTTCAAATTCTTTTTTCTGATAGCGCTGCAATAGCCAAAGGAGCGCAATAAATCCTAAAAAATAAAATAAATAAGCGAGCCAAGTTTGAGACCAATGCGGTAGTATTTCAAATTTGACGGAAGTAGATTGATGCCCAAATTTTGATTCTACTATAAAAGTATATTTTCCTGAGTGCAGATTGAAATATTCTTTTTCCGATTTTTCTGTCCACGGGGACCAGTTATTTTCTAAACCTAAAAGCCGATAACGGAAAAGGGGCATGTTAGTATAATGCGGTTGATAAAAATGAAACCGAAGTCGATTTTGATAACTTTTTAAACGCAAAGACGCCTCTTGAAGGACTACTTTTTGGATGGAATCTTCTTCCAAAAACTCTAGTCGATTTATCGTTACCTTGGGATAGTTTTCGATAGTATCTTGCATTAAATTTGCTGCATGGAGCATTGCATAACCATCATCCAGACAAAACAGGTATTTTCCATCAGAGAGCGTAATAATATTTTCATAATCACCCACTAGAGGAAGGGAAAGTGTATTTTTTTTATCGTTGATAAAACAATTAACCTGATGTGGCAATACTTCAAACCAATCCCCCTCCTTTCCTTGACAAATTTTTCCCTGTATTTTTTCTAATGGAAAATGATTAAAATCACGAGAACGTTCAAATTGCTTGGTTTTTTCGTTGAACCAAAGCCATTTTTTTTCTGATTGCACAAATACTTGTCCTTCCTCATAAATCAAAGCCATTTTTTTATCTGAAGGCAGTCCATCTTTTTCAGAAAACTTATGAATCAAAGCCACTTCTTTTTTTGTATTATCTAAAAAAACTCGGTACAAACCTTCCAAAGGATGCGCCAACCAAATAGCCCCTTTCTTGTCAATGACCATTTCCTTTACAGGTTCTGAAAATCCATTTATTCGATGGGCAAGTGACCATTTACCTATTTTATTTTTTTTAAAAACAACCATTCCCGAATAAGTACCTTGAATTAACAAGTCTTTATTTTCGGTAAGATATTGGGTCGTCCATCCACCACTATTCGAAGATATTTTATTGATTTTATGATTTTTAGAGATGGAAAACGTCCCTTCATTATGACCACCTAATAATTCATCTCCAAAAACTTTTAACTCCCATACCTGACCTTGAGTGCCAGAAATAAATTGAAACTTATTTGAGGAAAATGTATTTTTGGTACTTTTTTTCTTAAAAAACACCCCTCTGTTGGTACCTACATATAAATGATTATCAAATTCTGCTGCGGTATATACTGTTCCAAGTGTTCCATTTACATCTTTAAAAAACAACAAAGTATTCTTCACATTGACTATGGCAACCCCTTTGTCTAATCCCAACCACAGGTTACCACTAGTATCTTCTAAAAGCGATAATACTGTATTATCTGGTAAACCTTGCTCCCGATTCAAATGAATTTTTTTATTCCCATTTTTATCTAAAATATAGACCCCTTTAAGAATGGTTCCAAAGGCATAGCTGCCATTCGACAATTGAATCCCTTTGTTGAGTTGATTGGTCTTAAATTCTTTTTGCAAGGGAATATTCCAAATATTGATTTCCTCGTTATCCCATACATATACGCCATGATGTTCGGTGCCAATTAGCAACCCACTTTCTTTATAAGGTAAAATAAATACGACTTTTTTATCGGAAAAGAATAGGGTAGAGGGTAATAATTTAAATTGGTTGGACGAGTTCATTTCGTAGATACCGCCACCAATTTGCTGGAACAAAATACGCCCTCGAACAGCCTGTAAAAACATGATATTCCCTTCAGGCTTTATGCTTTCAACTTTGCCATTCGCATATTTATAAATGGCAGAAAAAGATTGAAAATAGATAAGTTCGCCGACCCTTAGGATGTTCCAAATTTCTTCTTTGGTTTCAATACTTATTTTTTTTGACAAGGAAAAATATTGCAACTGGTCGAGCGTATCTTTTTCCCAATACCCAAATTCATCATAATTTCCTTTGTAAATTCTACCTTTTTCATCAGCCGACACCACTCTAATAATATCTTGATAACTGGGTTCAAAACTATTCCATTGACTTCCATCAAAAAAGATTAAGCCATCAGATGTTCCAAAACACATCCGATTATCCTCCATTTGCGTGATAGACCAAACTTGCTCGTTTAAAATATTAGGGTCAGTAAAGGCTATAACTTCTGGAACTTCTTGTGCTGTAGCAGCACTCAGAAATAGGTAAAAAAGCAGGAATAGTATGTTTTTTTTATTCTTCAATATTTAGCCTATAAACAGATAAGTACAAGGATTGAAGGAAACGCTCATTATCAGCTATTTACATATAAACCCATTGCCCGAATAATTAACAGGCATTACTTAAAAGTGGTTTGTAATAAGATTTTTACATCAATATTACAGAAAAGAAATGGAAACCTGGCGAAGTTAGTGCTTATTCTAAATTTCTTAAATAAAGGACCGCTTAGGCTCTTACACAAATTTTAAGACCAACAAATTGTCGATATTTTAAAATGTCGATAATTATGCGGCTTTTGATTGAATACCGTAAATAGTATTTAGAGCGGCGATTTCTTTATTGATATTAAAGTGATGTTGTTCTAATTGCGAAAGTTCTTTGGCATCTAGGGATTTACTATTTTTTATGATTGCAAGAGTGTGGGGGATTTGCTGTTGAGTCAAAGCTAATAAAGCAGTAATATTCTGAATACCCATTGGCGTATTTTTATATTTTCTGGCACTAGCTTTAGTTACAAATTCTTTAGCTCTTAATTTTTTTAAGTCATATGCAGCCATTCGAGGGGAATAATCTTCCCAACCAATCTGCTGCATTTTCTGACTAAGGTCTTTTGCTGCATAGCCTTTTGGTTGAAGAGATAAAGCTACAACTGCTTGAAGTACGTCGGTCATTCTTTGCTGAGTTAAATTAATTCCAGCCAACCGAGTCTTTCCTTTTAAGACAGGTTGGGCTAATTGGTTTAAATTTATCTGCTCAATCATGGGTGGTGTACGAGAATAATATGGTAATTTAGCGTTCAAAATAGAATATTATGAAA
>JAFMDF010000521.1 GCA_017857395.1 Bacteroidota bacterium
GATTTTTGCTTTCTTTAGCCTTCAACTTATTTACAACGTTAGAAGGGTAGCCTTAGAACATAATAATAAGCGCCTTCTGGCAAGCCTACATTATTATAGTTACCATCCCAGCTATTTTTATAGGGGCTTGCTTGAAAAATTAAATTTCCCCAACGGTCAAATATTAAGAGTTCATTTTCTTCGTGGTTTTCGATGCCTTCGATAATCAAACAATCATTGACCCCATCTCCATTTGGCGTAATACCATCTGGAACATAAACGCCTGGATCTAAAGGGTCCAACATCACATCTATAATAACTGCGCCTGTATCACAAAGTGTGGGACAAGTCGGTGTTTCAAAACAAAGTAGGTAATCAAAAACAACTCTCCCTTCAAAACCATTAAAAGGGCGGCGATAGGTAAAATTGCCTTCGTCATCGTGTTGTTCTAAAGTACCCTGATGAGGTGTTGTTGATTGTTCCACCCATATAATATGCCCTTCTGGGGTTATATCATTGCTTAGTACATTGAAGTCTAGCAATACTTCTTCGGCTGCTAAAGTAAGGTCGTCATTAAGCGCTAAGGCATTAGGTCGGTAAGCAATCCTTACCGAATCGGTCTCATAACTTGGACAATTTTCGGTAGATAAAATCCAGTAAAAAACATTTTGCCCTTCTTGTAAAGTTCGAATAATACTGTTGGGATTGTTACGGTCTTCAATAAAAGCGCCTCCATTATTACGCCAAGTACCAAATCCAAACTCAGGCGTTTTGGCATTTAATTGAAAAGTTGGGTTACCACAAGAAATGGTGTCTATTCCTGCATCTGCTTGACCTGATGGAATCGTCACTTCTATCGGATAATCTATAGAAGGAAGCGAGGCACAACCGTCTTTAATAATAGAAACTCTAAAATCGCCAGAATAATCCGCATCTACCCGGTCAATTAATAAATAAGGGTTGCCCGTTTCTATAATTTCAATGGGGGTTTCCCAATTATAAATGACGTTGCCTGTTGTAATGGTCGTTGATAATTCCAAGGCTGCTCCAGGGCAAATACTTTGCTCACCAGAAATTTCAGGTTGGTCGGGGATTGGTAAGAACTTAATAGGAATGCCTTGCCCAACTGATAAACAGCGATCCGTCAAATCTATTTGATTACTTTGTCGGTTGCCCGCAATTGGAGAGACATAATACGTTTGACTGGGGTTTAGATTATTAGAGTAGGAAAAAGTCCCTTCCTCAGAAGTGAGTAAGATATTCCCCAAACTATTTGCCCCATCATGTAAAGCAAAAATCAATTGATCATTGGCATCTAATTGCGCATCATTTAAATGTAGAATTTCAGCCGTTTCTTCTCCGCAAACCGCTATTATTTCCCCATCAATTGTACCTGCATCAGTGCTACAAGGACAAATATATTGACCAGTAATTTGAGCGGATAGACAGTTATTTTCGTCGGTTACTTGGAACGTATAATTCGTTTCATTAGAAATTAAACTGCTTGTAAAAATAGAATCATTAAAAGTCCCTTCAAGTCCTTGAAAATTATAAGGCATCGTTCCTGCCAATACCTTTATTTGAAGCTGATAATTTTCATTGATGGCGTCACATATAGTATCTGTAATTAATTCAATTTTTGGTTTAGTTAAAACCTTTATGTTTGCCGTTCCTTCTAAAATAGCGGGACATCCATTTTGGTCTGCCATGCTAATTAAGGTATAAGTCTCTTCCATCAAAGGACTTGCCTGAATGCTATGGATGTTAGCAATTGTATTTATAAGTCTTTGTTCTACTCCATCTTTGGCAAATAGGGCTTCAAAGGGCGCTTTTCCACTTAGTGCAATGCTTACCTCTGTACTATCTCCCTCACATATAATGCCTCCTCCCATCAAGGTAGCTCTTGGTTTAGCAAATACTTGTACCTCAATCTTAGCTGCTGGGCTTTTACAACCAGATGCTTCTAATACTAAGGTAAATTCTCCTGCTAAACTGGTATTAATTTCTTCAAATAAAAGCGAATCTATATTATTGGATTGAAAACCATTGGGCCCCGTCCAATTATAGGTAACATCTGCAATATGTGGGCCCCGAATCAATAAACTATCTCCGTCACAAGCAACACCACTTACCGTTAATGCTGGGATTTCATTCACATCAATGACTCCAACTTCTGTTCCTCCTAATGGACTAGCACAACCAAACTGCGTGATTTCTAAAAAATAATCTCCTGATAATGCTTTCGGAATATTGCGAATAGTCGGGTCTTCTTCTGCTGAAATAACCGTCCCAAAAGGGTCAATCCATTTATAAGTGGTATTGGCTAAGGTAGGACCATCCAGTTGTAAGGTTTCTCCTGCACATAATGGCCCATTATTAAAAACCATTGGGGTATCTGGACGAGTTGTAACACTAATTTCAATAGTTGCTGGTTCGGAAAAACAACCCGCTTTTTCAGCAATTAACCTATAGGTTCCAGCCATAGATAATTGCATATCTGGAATAATTGCCGTTGCTACAACGGAAACTTCGTTTCCCTCTAAATCATACCAATGAAAAATAACGTCCTCTTGAAAAGGGGTTTCTAATTTTAACGTCGCATTTTCACAAACTGGCGTATTGGCAGTAATAACGGGGGTAGGCACAACGATACTTGAATCTGGTCGTGCAGACAGATTGGATAAGTTCTCATAATGTGAGTCGTCAGGAGACGACTGGATACTGATTCCTAGTCTGGAGACTAGGAATATCGGCAAAGAATATTCGGGTACGATGTTTCTAGTCTCCAGACTAGAAACCGTTATCCGCAGGTCTCCTGACCTGCATGGAGCACCTACTAAACTTGTAGTTACTCCACTAATGAGTAGTAGATTAATTATTTTAACAATAGTGTTTAAACTGAGCAAAGTGCTTCCAGAACCTGAAATTCTGGAAGCACTAAATTTTTGAATATAGCCTGTAAGTTTGTTCATCCGAGTTTGTTTTTAAAACTTATGCTATCGCCAATCTGGCATCTCTGCGCCTTCAAAAAGTACCGTTCTATTGCGTCCATCAATATCCATCGTCATAATATTTCTAGAAGAAATTCCATCGTTATTTGTGTTCACAAAAATAATTCTAGCCCCATCTGGAGAAAATCGAGGGTCTAAGTCATTTGTGCCTGCCTCCTTACCTCTAAAATCAATCCCAGATAAATCAAATGTGACATTGTTCTCTAAGTTTTTTACAAAAATATGTGTATCTAATTGTCTACCAGCTGCATTTTCAAATTCAGAAACATCGTGGGTGTAGAGGACAAATCTACCATCAATGGAAAATTGTAAACCACCTGTTCTCCCTGGAATATCCGTAAAGATTTGGCGTAGATAATTGCCCTGCATGTCTAATATAAAAATGTCCGATTCGTAAATGGTTGTTCCTGTTACTCTAGCGACAATTCTATTGCCCAAATCCGTAAACATCCAATCTATTTCTGCGAAAGTATGACCCTCTGGCGCTTCTGCTATTTCTCGTAAAGCCGTTCCATTGATATTGACAAGGTATAGCTTATTATTATTCATATATAATAGTTGGCTACTAACTGGCGACCAAGTAAAATCTAAATCAAAATTATTAAATCCGTCAATCGGTACGTCCTTTGTTACTTGCATTTGATTAGATCCATCTCTGTTCATGACAAACAAATGTGGTTCAATACCAATATTACTGATGTAAGCAATTTTTTGTCGGTCTGGGCTGATTCTCGGTCGGTAATTACTCCCATTATTAAAGGTTAATTGAATCTCCTCCCCTTCTCCATCTGCTGAAAAAATAGCATATTTCCCCTCTTTCAATTTAGTATAAACAAAGCGATGATTCGGAAATTTTTTTGTTTGAAAACTCCAGATATTGCCGTAAACTTCTGTTGCTTTATCTTTAGCCACTACCTGCCAAAAATAAACCGTGTTGTGGACTAAATTTCTTAGCCTTAACGTATCATCGGTAATATCTATCGCCACTAATTCACAGTTGGTTTGGTTGCCTGTACACAACAAAACATCATAGCGTAATTCATCATTTCTATCACTATCACTTGCGGTCCATTCTAGTCTTAGGTCTATTTCTAGATCCATACTATTGTCTGCTGGAACTGGTGAACTCGGGGCACTCGGGGCTACATTAGATAGCGTATCTGGGGATAATTTGACAATAACATTTGCCGTTTTTTCTTCAAAGACGGTGATAGATTCTACTTCTGGCGAAAAGCCTTCTTTTTCTGCTCTGATGGTATAGGTGCCAGGCTCGATATCATTCAATGCAAAACGACCGAATTCATCAGTTAGGATTAAACTTGTTGGTGGTGTTGTTGAAATAATAGCATTATTTACTGCTACATTATCTGCATCCCTAATAACCGTGCCCACCATTGAACCAAATAGCGTTGGTTGTATTCTGTCTTCGCGACAACTACTCATTAATAAAAACCCCAATAATAAAATGGGTATGTTTAAAAATTTCATTTATTTTTTTCTTTTCATAAAGCTCGTCTAGTTAATGGCTTTACTGTGTTTTCTCAGATTAGGCTATTCTCTATGTTTTTTACGCACGCAAATACGTAAAATCACTAAGTTTGGATTACTTCTCCATCATTTACTTCGGTAACAATAGTCCGTGCAGTTTTAAGGGTTTTTTATCCTTAAAACGCGATTGTTGA
>JAFMDF010000143.1 GCA_017857395.1 Bacteroidota bacterium
GTAGAAAAAAAATATCAACCCTTATTAGATACTTCCCAAGAAGCATTATTATTAAATTATCTGGGTACGGCTTATTTTCTGTCTAATCAGAACGAAGCTGCGGAAGCACATTTTTTAGCTTCGGAAAAATTGACTAAAAAACATCAAAACAAACCTGCTTTAGCTTTTTGCTTGGCTTTTTTAGGCGTACTATATTCTCGAAAAGACAACTATAATAAAGCCTTGCGCTATGCCAAACGAGTGAATAATATTATTCAAGAAATTGGAGATGTCAATGGCGTTCAAGTTAATCTCATTAACTTAGGGAATGTCCATTATAAACTAGAGAAATATAGCGAAAGTATTAAACTAACCAGTAGAGGTATAGCAGCGGCTAAGCGAATGAAGGATGGTTTATCTGAAATAAGAGGCTACCAAATTATGGCAGAAATATTTCGTAAAAAGAAGGAGTATAAAAGTGCGGTAATGTATCAGATGATTTATACAAAATTTTATGAAGATTTTTATCAACGAAATGATCGCCAGAAAGTCTGCGAGATTGAACATCAGTTTGAGATTAAACAACTGGAACAACGAATACAGGCGTTGGAAGCAAAATAAACTTCAATTTCAACCTCAATCTCAACTTCAAAACAAAGTAAAAATAAAATCTGTTGGAAAACTTCAACTTCAGGTAAGCATCAAATCGAAATCAATACAACTCGGCTGATTTTATTGCTTGATTAATCAACTACAAAAAAATAGGCACAAGCCTTGGACGAACCAAACTTGTGCCTACTAACCATAAGCTAAATAATATTATTCTTTATCTTTAAGAATAGAGATTAGAGAAGCGAAATTAGAGATAAACTCATCTCTGTTCTCTCAGCAAAGCGGTCTCTGCGCGCTCCTCTTAAATTAATATCTGTAGTATTCTGGCTTGAATGGACCTTCAACTTTTACACCAATGTATTCTGCTTGGTCAGTTGACAACTCTTCTAATTCTACACCAATCTTAGCCAGGTGTAATCTTGCTACTTTCTCATCTAAATGCTTAGGTAACATATATACCTTGTTCTCATACTTATCGGTATTTTGCCACAATTCTAATTGTGCTAAAACCTGATTCGTAAAGGAGTTAGACATGACAAATGATGGGTGACCAGTTGCACAACCTAAGTTCACTAATCTTCCTTCTGCTAATACAATTACATCTTTACCGTTTAAAGTATACTTATCTACTTGCGGCTTTACTTCTACTTTAGAATCCCCATGCGTACCGTTTAACCACGCCATGTCAATTTCATTATCGAAGTGACCGATGTTACAAACAATCGCTTTGTCTTTCATCGCCTCGAAGTGCTCTTTAGTCAAGATGTTTTTGTTACCAGTAGCCGTTACTACGATATTTGCTTCAGGAATAGCATTCACCATTTTCTTTACTGCAAATCCGTCCATTGCTGCTTGTAAAGCACAAATTGGGTCAATTTCTGTTACAATTACTCGGCATCCAGCACCTGCTAAAGAAGCAGCAGAACCTTTTCCTACGTCTCCGTATCCTGCAACAACCGCTACTTTACCAGCCATCATTACATCTGTTGCTCTTCTAATCGCATCTACACAAGATTCTTTACAACCGTACTTGTTATCAAATTTAGACTTCGTTACAGAGTCATTGATATTAATAGCAGGTAATGGTAAAGTACCATTCTTTACTCTTTCGTATAATCTGTGAACACCTGTTGTTGTTTCTTCACTCAATCCTTTGATACCATTCACTAATTCTGGGTAATCATCTAAAACCATATTGGTTAAATCACCTCCATCATCCAAAATCATATTCAATGGCTTGCCACCTTCAAATGCAAATAAAGTTTGCTCGATTGCCCAGCTAAATTCTTCTTCGTTCATCCCTTTCCATGCAAAAACAGGAATTCCTGCTGCTGCAATAGCTGCTGCTGCGTGATCTTGTGTAGAGAAAATATTACAAGAAGACCAAGTAACTTCTGCTCCTAACTCGATTAAAGTCTCAATTAAAACAGCAGTTTGGATGGTCATGTGTAAACAACCAGCAATTCTAGCACCTTTCAATGGCTTAGAATCACCAAATTCGTCTCTCAATGCCATTAACCCAGGCATTTCCGCCTCTGCTAATTCCATTTCTAATCTGCCCCAATTTGCTAGAGCTATATCTTTTACTTTGTAGTTGACCTGTGTTGCAGTCGCCATGTGATTAAGTATTTTATGTTTTACAAATAGAATGAATTATTCCTAAAATTATACTGCAAAATTACTAACGAGGTTCGTTTGTAGCAATTATTTCTGAAAACAAAGTAATTATTCCTGTAAATTAATTATTTTGCAGTAAAAATTAATTATTAGGTTAATTTTAGATATTATCCAAAGGAAAATTTCCTATGAAAAAAATTGATGATATAGACAAAAGTATCTTACGGATGCTTCAAAAAGATTCGACTATTAATATTAAAGAAATAGCGAGTCGATTAAACATGACAAAAACGCCCATTTATGAGCGCATCAAAAAATTAGAAAAAGAGAAAATTATTGAGAAATATGTGGCAGTTGTGGATAGAAAAAAGATAACTTCTTCGATTATCGTTTTTTTATCAGGTTCTTTAGATGTAAAAAAATTTGAAGAAATTAGCGAATTCTATGAAGCGATAGAAAACGTACCAGAAATTATGGAATGCTACTTAATGGGTGGAGATACCGATTTTATGTTAAAAGTAATTTGTCCTAGTTTGGATACCTACCATGATTTCTTTTCTCGGAAAATCGCTACTTTACCTAGGATTGGACAAATTAAAAGTTCTTTTGTTATTAACGAGGTGAAGCGTTCGACGGTGCTGCCTTTTTTGGAGTGATTTGTTTTGTAGTACCAAGCAGCGCTTGGCGCTACAGCATTATTCAAAAATATCCTTTAATGCCTGCCATACCAAATAGGATTCAAAACCTTTACTCATCGCATATTTAGCCAACCGACCTTTTAGTTTAAATTCATTGGTTTCTTTTTCGGTTTTCCTCTTCTTTTCAATTAAAGCATATAGCCCTTCCATATATCCTTCTTCATCAATTTCTTGCATGGCTTTTTTAATACAGTAATCAGATATTTTTCTTCTTTTGAGTTCTTGTTTTATTCTAATTTTTCCCCATTTTTTCATTCTAAATTTACCACCAGCATATGCTTTAGCAAATCGTTCTTCATTTAAAAAATTGTCAGTAATTAATTCCGAAATTATTTCTTCTAGATCATCTCCATAAATTTCTAACGAAATTAATTTAGACCGCACTTCTTGGTGACAACGTTCCTGATAAGCGCAATAATGCATCAATTTTTGTAGAGCAATGTCTTTATAGGTAATTATTTTATTGGCCACTTAAGCTAAATTATTATTAAATAATGCTTCTAATTATTTGGTAATCAGTAGTTTTTGAATAAATTTGAGTGATTGTTAAAAAAACCTTAATAAATAAGTGTCTTTTAAGAAATAGATGCGTCAAAAAAACGCATTTTAAAAAAATATAAAGCTGTAATTAACTTCACAAAGATAAGCTTTCTTGATTATCCTATTAATTGCAATCCGAAAAAGAACTAATTTTTATTCACCTAATTTCTATAACTTAAAATACTTTAAACATGGATTTCCTAAATGGAATAGATTTACCAGCACTTTTTGCAGAATATGCACCAAAAGTAGCTGGGGCATTACTTACTTTAATTATTGGTTTCTGGGTAGCTGGAGCGGTAACAAGGGGTGTTAGAAAATTATTGGCTAAAAATAATGTAGATGCTACTGTTGCTCCTTTTTTAGGATCTTTAGTGAATGTAGCCTTAAAGGTTATGGTTTTATTAGCCGTAGCTCAAATGTTTGGTATTGAAACGACTTCTTTTGTAGCTATTTTTGGTGCTTTGGCTTTTGCTATCGGCATGGCATTACAAGGAAGTTTGGGACATTTTGCTAGTGGTGTATTATTACTAACTTTCAAGCCTTATAAAGTAGGTGATTTAGTTGATATTGGAGGTGGAAATGTAGGAACCGTAAAGGAACTTCAAATTTTCAATACTATTTTAGCTACACTAGATAATAAAAGAATCATTGTACCAAACGGTGTGGTCACAAGTAATGTGATGACGAATATTTCTGGACAAGGAGAAATTGGCGTAGAGTTGTCTTATGGCATTGGCTACGGTGATGATATTGATAAAGCAAGAGCCTTAATCCTACAAGTAGGAAAAGAATGTCCTTATATTTTAGATGAACCTGCACAAGGGGTTGTTGTCGGGGAATTAGGTGATAGTGCGGTTATTTTAAATACTCGTCCTTTTGTTAAAAGCGAACATTACTGGGATGCTTATTTTTATATGCAAGAAAATGTGAAGAAAACATTTGATAAAGAAGGTGTTAGCTTCCCATACCCACAAATGGATGTACATAATCCTAAATAAAAACTAGGTGTCGGGTATCGAGTACTAGGTGTCAGGCTGGACGTATTCGCGGGACACCTGATACCTAAGACTTTTTGTCCAAGTATTGATTTGATGGAGGCAAAATAGAAAGGTAGCGTTAGCAGTAGTTCTGTTAACGCTACTTTAATTTATAGACAAAAAAGAGCAGAAACTTGCAAAGCGTTTAATTAATTGATATGTTTGTGGCTCAAATTTAATGATATGATGATTTCTACTTTCTTTTTTTACTTTAGCTTCTACTTTTTTGGTTAATTCCATAAGAGCTAATGTATTTATTAAGATAGTGTATATCAAAAAATAATTAGCTCCGAAAGGGGCTTTTTTTGTTTGTATCTCTAATTTGTAGCCATAACCATTATGTTAGAAATTAACAGCCAAACCAGATTTTACTTTTTTTATTTTTTTAGCGGCCCAGATAGGGAACTCTAAAATGGTTTGGTATGCAAAAATATTAACCGAAAAGAGTTCTCGTGTCAAACGATGAACTCTTTTTTAGTATCCGAGTTGCAAGTTACGGGTTACGAGTTTCTACAGGACTCAACTCGCAACTCGCAACCCGCAACTCGAACATAAAATGTCAACCACAAATACTTTGAATTTGTCAAAAGCATCAAAAAACGGAACAACAAAAGCAAAACGAATTGCTATACAAGGCTACCCTGGTGCTTTTCACGAAATGGCAGCAAGACATTACTTTGAAGGTACACCTGTTGAAATTATTCCAGCAGATACTTTTCAAGAGTTAGTCAAATTAGTAGAAGACCCAGAAATAGCGGATGTAGGATTGATGGCAATAGAAAATACCTTAGCGGGAGGAATGTTGCCAAATCATAAACTCATTAATAATTCAAGCCTACATATTACAGGAGAAATTTATTTGCGAGTTGTGCAAAATTTAATGGTTTTACCAGGTCAAAAAATTGAAGATATAACGGAAGTTCATTCTCATTTCATGGCGATTCGGCAATGTAGAAAATATTTTGCTCAATATCCTCATATTCGGTTAGTTGAATCTTTGGATACGGCCTTGAGTGCTAAAGAAATTCAAGATGGAAAGTTAAAAGGAAGAGGCGCAATTGCTAGTAATCTAGCCGCAGAAATGTATGGATTGGATATTATAGGCCCTAGTATTGAAACAAATAAACAGAATTATACTCGTTTTTTGGTTTTACAACATCGGTATTTTTCTGGAAACGATGCCAATAAAGTAGATAAAGCCTCTATTTCTTTTACAACGAGCCATGATGCTGGAAGCTTAAATCGAGTACTATCTGTTTTAGCTGCTTATGGTATTAATTTATCAAAAATACAATCTGTACCTATCGAGGGACGTCATTGGGAGTATATGTTTTTTGTAGACTTGACAGCACAAAGTGCTATGCGTTTAGACCAAGCCATCAATGCAATACGTCCAATTTGTCATAATTTGAAAGTACTAGGCTTATATGAAAGAGGTAGACATGTCTAGAAATTTGTGTTGCCTTGTTGCGATGTTGCCTTATTACGTACAGAACAAGGCAACATCGCAACAAGGTAACAGGGTTTATGGCTTGAACCACTAGATTCCTATTAGTTTGCTTACTTTTGTCGCTTTTTTAATAGTGACATTCAAAATAAAATGAATATGTCTTTACAATTAGAAATAGGAGAAACGGCTGAATTTAGTATGATTGCGGCAGATGCAGACATGGCAAGTGCTTTAGGTGATGGTTCAGGAGACCGATTTCCAGAAGTTTTTGCGACTTCTAGAATGATTGCTATTATGGAATTAGCAGCAGCTAGAATTATGAAAAAATTATTAACGCCTGACCAGTTATCCGTTGGTGTGGGCGTCAATATCATGCACTTAGCTGCGACGCCTAATCATACAGCAGTAAGTGCAAAAGCTACTTTTCTAGGCATGGAAGGCAAATTATATAAATTTAAAATTGAGGCTTTTGATACAGGTGGCTTGATTGGTAAAGGAGAACATACGAGAGCTATTATAGAATTTGATAGATTGATTGCTAGTGCAGCGAAACGAGTGAGTAGTTAGCAGTAGGCAGTTAATTAGACTAAGTTACAAACTAAGATGAATAATATAATTTACCACGTAGTTATGCCTGATTACTGGCAACATTTTTCAGAAAAGGCAGCCTATACACCGCCAACTTTTGAGGCAGAAGGATTTATTCATTGTTGTACGGCCGAACAGATTAATTATGTCTTGACGACTTATTTTGTAGGAGTCGAAGAGATTTTATTATTAAAGATTAATACGACTTTATTGGAGTCCGTTCTAAAAGTAGAACCAGCTAATGGGCAACATTTTCCACATATTTATGGTCCTATTAATAAAACAGCAATCATAGCTATCGAGAAAGTTAATCCATAAATAGATAAAAATGAGCGCAAAAGAGCATACTTATACCGTTGATTTAAAGTGGACTGGAAACCTTGGAGAAGGGACAAAGAAATATGCGGGTTATAGTAGAAACCATGAAATACAAGCAGCGGGAAAGCCGTTAATTCTGGGATCTTCAGACCCATCTTTTCGAGGTGATCCGACTAGATATAATCCAGAAGATTTATTTGTCTCTACTTTATCGAGTTGCCACATGCTTTGGTTTTTGCATTTATGTACCGTTAATAAGATTACCGTAGTTGCTTATGAGGATAGCCCCAAAGGGATTATGGCAGAAGAGGAGAAAGGAAGTGGGCACTTTAAAAAAGTTACTTTATTTCCGAATGTCGTCATTAAAGAGCAAGAAAAAGTTGATTTAGCAAATGAACTACATCATCAAGCACATGCGTATTGCTTTATAGCTAATTCTGTGAATTTTGAAGTCGCTTGTGAAGCCAGCACAAGCGTTGAAGGACATGTTGATTGACAGACTAAAGGTGTTGGTTTCGACGAACTGTGGCTAACCACAACAGCTTAATTTAAGAAAATCCTAAAATTGATTATTTCCTAAAACCTTTAAAATAAACATTTAACTAACCATTCATAAAGTTCAGCGCTAGGTTTAAAGAAATTGAGTCAACTGAATTTATCAAACAATTTTAATGAAGTCACCATTTTTTAAATTTTTAGTATTCGGTCTATTTATCTCTTTTTTTGCTTGTGGAGATAGTCCACTAGATGCGGTAGAAGATTTATTTGAGGAGTATAAAGCAGCCATTGAACAAAAGCAATATGGCAAAGCAGCAGGATTGATTGATCAAAAATCTGTAGAATACTATAATCAGGTCATTAAATTGGCTTTAGAAAGAGAGCGTAAACAATTAGGCGAAGTTAACTTTAATAGCAAATTAATGGCATTGGCATTACGTCAGAACTATTCAAAAAAAGAACTAAAAGATTTAACGGGCGAACAAGTTTTTGCTTTTGCGGCTGAAAATCATTTAAATCCAATGGATTCTATTGGTCAATACACGATTGCTAAAACAGTTATGGAAAGTGGCTTGAATAAAGCGGTTTCTAGAATGTATCGCAAAGGCGAATTGACCAAAACTTATTTAAAATTCATCAAAGTAGATGAAGTATGGAAAATGAATTTTGCCTCTGTGATGAATGATGATAATGATTTAAATACCAGTATTGTTTTATCAGGGATTAAGGATGAAAATAAACGAGCGATCAAAATAGTCGAAGCTATTTCTGATAAACGCATCAAACGAAATATTTGGGTGCCAGCCAATCGCTGGTAAGCTACTTAAAAACTAACTAAAAAAATGCAGCAGCAAATAGCTATTCTAAAAGCAACTAGAGCAAATATCCTTAAACAGATGGAAGGTGTTTCTTTAGATCAATTAAACGAAATTCCAGCAGGCTTTAATAATAACCTCATTTGGAATGCAGGTCACGTAGCGGTAACGCAACAGTTATTATGCTATGCCATGTCTGGACTAGCAGTAAAATTACCAAAAGATGTTATTGGTATTTATAGAAAAGGAGCAAAGCCAGAAAAAGAAGTTACACAAGCAGAAGTTGACCAAATCAAAGAATGGTTAACAGCCTCTATTGATTGGTTAGCAGAAGATTTAGAAGCAGGTATTTTTAAATCTTATAAAGAATACGCAACTAGTTATGGTTTTACTTTAACTTCTATAGCGGATGCGGTTTCCTTTAATAATGTCCATGAAGGGATGCATTTAGGATATATGATTGCTTTGAAAAAGAAACTAGGATTATAGACGGTTACCAGTTGCGAGTTACCAGTTAACTCGCAACTCGCAACTCGCAACTGAAATAAAATGAATCAACCAATTATAGCAACGGCATCTCGGTTAGGGGAAGTAAAAGAATACTATTTTTCTACGAAGTTAAAAGAGATTGCTCGTATGAATGCGGCTGGAAAACAGGTCATTAACTTGGGAATTGGTAGCCCAGATATGTTGCCACCCAAAGAAGTGTTAGAGACTTTGGCTAGAGAAAGTCAGCAATCGGGTGTGCATGGCTACCAAAGTTATGTAGGTATTCCTGAATTAAGAACTGCTTTTTCCGAATGGTATGCGACCCATTTTAATGTCGAACTAGATGCTGCGACAGAGGTACTGCCTTTGATTGGGTCAAAAGAAGGAATCATGCATATTTCTATGACTTTTTTAGAAGCAGGAGATGAAGTATTGATTCCTAATCCAGGCTACCCAGCTTATCGAGCAGTTGCCAATTTAACGGGGGCGAGTATTCGTGAATATAAATTAGCTGAAGAACATGGTTGGTTACCAGACTTAAAAGCATTAGCTCAAGAAGACCTAAGTAAGGTGAAAATTATGTGGGTGAATTATCCACACATGCCAACAGGAACGCAAGCGAATGAAGCCTTTTATAAAGAATTAATTGCTTTTGCGAAAGCGCAAAAAATCTTAATTTGTAATGATAATCCTTACAGTTTTATCTTAAATGACAAGCCATTTAGTATTTTATCTGTCGAAGGGGCAAAAGAAGTGGCGTTAGAATTAAATTCTTTGAGCAAGGCACATAATATGGCAGGCTGGAGAATAGGGATGCTAGGAGGCGCAAGCCATTATGTACAAAATATTTTGCGCTTTAAATCTAACATGGATTCTGGTATGTTCCGTCCTGTTCAGTTAGCTGCGGTCAAAGCTTTGAGTTTAGATAAAACGTGGTACCAAGGTTTGAATAAAGCCTATAGAAAAAGACAACAAAAGGCTTTTGAATTGATGGATTTGTTGAATTGTAAATATGACCCTAAGCAAACAGGATTATTTGTATGGGCAAAAATTCCAGCGAAGTATCAAACTGCTTTTGAATTATCTGATGAGGTTTTGTATGGTTCAAATGTATTTATCACACCTGGTAATATTTTTGGTTCGCAAGGCGAGCAATACATTCGGGCTTCCTTATGCAGTACGGTGGAAGTTTTTGAGGAATCAATCAACAGAATAAAAAATAATAGTAGAATTAGTTGCTAGTTACTAGTTGCTAGTTATTAGCAACCAGTGAAACCGGCAACCAGCAACCAGCAACTCGTGATAGTAACAGTAATAGGCATAGGATTAATTGGTGGCTCGATGGCAATCAGTTTGCAAGAAAATGGTTTTGCAAGTAAAGTGATTGGTGTAGATGCCATTCGAGAACATGAGAAAAAGGCGATTAGACGATATATTATTGATGAAGCCATGCCGTTAAAAGAAGCGGTACTGCAATCTGATATTATTATTGTGTCTACGCCAGTCGATGTCATGTTGAAGGTTATTCCAGAAGTGCTAGATTTAGTAACAGCAAAACAAGTAGTTTTAGATGTCGGGTCAACGAAGGAACGATTATTAGCAAGCTTAAAAGACCATCCAAATCGAAATCGTTTGGTGGCTGCGCATCCTATGGCTGGAACAGAATATTCTGGCCCAGAAGCAGCAATACCTAATTTATTCGATGGAAAATATACGGTCTTAGTAGATACAGCGGATAGTGATGCCGATGCAGTAAAGATAACGGAACAATTATTCGAGTCTATGAATATGGAGATTGCTTATCTCGAAGCAAAAGAGCATGATGAGCATACGGCTTATGTTTCCCATATTTCTCATATTAGTTCTTTTGCCTTGGCATTGACTGTTTTAGAAAAAGAAAAAAATGAAGGACGCATTTTTGAATTGGCGAGTAGTGGATTTGGTTCGACTGTTCGATTAGCTAAAAGTTCCCCTGATATGTGGGTGCCTATTTTTCGGCAAAATCGAGATAATGTGCTAGTCATTTTAGATGAATATATTGAGACTTTATCTAAGTTTCGCAGCCTTTTAATCAAAAAAGATTTTAAACAATTTTATCAATTAATAGAAGAAGCAAATAACATTAAAAAAATCATCAAGTAGAGACCTTAGAAATGATGAACGATAAACGATAAATGATGAACTGTGCAATTTAGTTCAGAATTTTGAATTCCATCCTTCTCCTTTCTAATTAAATTGATTCCTTAGAGAAAAATGAGTAGATAAGATGTACGAATGGTAATTATTAACTTTCAAGTTTGGTAAATTCATCATTCATCATTCATCATTCATCATTCTCTTAAAAAATCCTACTTATTAAATCTTTAGTTATGGATATGAAAATTAACCCCGTATTTGACAAGCCCGCTGGACAACCTGTCGTAATAGCAGGCCCATGTAGTGCAGAATCAGAAGAGCAAGTATTAACAACTGCTCGTGCATTAGCGAAACAAAATATTGACTTGTTCCGCTCTGGTATTTGGAAGCCTCGTACTCGTCCTGGTTCTTTTGAAGGGGTAGGCGTGATTGGTTTAAAATGGTTACAGAAAGTAAAAGCTGAAACTGGTTTGAAAGTAACAACGGAAGTTGCGAATAGAGCGCATGTTTTTGAGGCATTAAAACATGGTATTGATGTATTATGGCTAGGTGCAAGAACGACTGTGAATCCGTTTTCTGTACAAGAAGTAGCCGATGCCATCAAAGGGGTAGATATTCCTGTTTTAATTAAGAATCCAATTAATCCAGACGTAAAATTATGGATGGGGGCAATCGAAAGAATTGCTAAAGCAGGGGTTACTAAAATCGGTGTCATTCATAGAGGATTTTCTTCTTTTGGTAATTCTAATTACAGAAATGAACCAATGTGGCAATTAGCCATTGAATTAAAGCGATTGGTACCTGGTATTCAAATGGTTTGTGACAATAGCCACATCTGTGGTCGTAGAGATACGTTAGCTTTTGTTGCCCAAAGAGCAATGGATTTACAAATGGACGGGTTAATGACTGAAGTTCATCCTAATCCAGATGAGGCATGGAGTGATGCCGCTCAGCAAATTACACCTGCTGTATTTGGCGAATTAGTCAAAGGCTTAAAATTGCGGAAAGCATCTACCAACGATGTAGAGTTTTTAGAGCATATTGACGATTTAAGACATCAAATTGATGAGATTGACAATAACTTGTTAAACCTCTACAGCAAGCGAATGAACTTGGCAGAAAATATTGGTAAGTACAAGAAGAAGAACAATATTTCTATCTTACAATCTAGTCGATGGAATGAAATCTTAGAGCAATCTATGGCAAAGGGAAGAGAGATAGGATTGAGCGATGGATTTGTAACACAAGTATTAACAGCGATTCACCAAGAATCTATCAATCACCAAACAAAGGTGATGAATACTGGCACAACAGAAAAGCAAGCGAAAAAAGCGAAAGCTTAATAATAAAGAAGTTTGGAAAGAAGGGTAAACCTTCTTTCCAAAACTGTTTTTGTGTTTATTTACGTTAACAGCGTCTTCCAAATAATCGAGATTTTTTTCTTAGGGTAAGTCGGAAAAATCCATCCTCACCAATAGTGTTTCATATTTATAGTGTTTCAATGTTTGGGTATTACAAATGTTTTTAATGTCGTACTGCTTTTTTAAGGTTTCATAGTAGTGAAGTCTCCCTAAACTCATTGATAATACAGTTGAGAGCAATGCTTTTAATTCCTTGGCAAAAGCTAAATATTCTTATTGCTTCAACTAAGACTTTTGGAAATGTTCAGGAAAATTTACGCTATTTATAGATTTTTAAGCTGGATGTTCAATCAAAAGTTATTCCTATTGTTTCCTAGGGATTTCCTTTGCAAGTGCGCAACAACACTTGATATATAGACCGTCCTTAATGAAAAGAACCCTTTCATTTTTTAAATAAGAAAATAGAAATTATTGCGGAAGAATCTTCCTCCGGTAGGCCTTAATGATTCTTGGAATGGATTAGAAAAAAAATTCGATAATTAGAAATCGAAAATGTCGGATGGGATGTTGTAAAATGATTATCTCTGGAGCAAAGATATTACAAAGTGTTAATAAATCAATAAAATATAGTAATTTTTTATAATATATTTTTTCCTTTATAATTTCTAGAAAATGTTTACCTTTCCACCCATTTTGATTTCAAGCAAAAATTAAGAAGAGCATGTATAAAAGTATTTATGTAGCTGCAACAAGTCAGCATGTAGGTAAGACCACGTCTACTTTGGGCTTAGTCGCTGCATTTATGAAAAAAGGAGTCAAAGTAGGTTATTGTAAACCTGTTGGGCAAAAATCTTTGTATTTAAATAATATGGAGGTGGACAAAGATGCCATTCTCTTTGCAGATTTAATGAAATTCGAATTAGATGCAGATGTTCACAGTCCAGTTATTTTAGGTAAAGGTGCGACAACTGCTTTCATTGATCATCCAGAAAATTATGCCTACCCAGAACGTATCAAACACGCTGCGGAACAATTATATGAAGAGAATGAACTAGTGATTTATGAAGGAACAGGTCATCCTGGCGTGGGCAGCATTGTCAATTTATCGAATGCGGATGTGGCACAAATGATTAATGCGGGGGTTATTATGGTGGTAGAAGGAGGAATTGGGAGTACGATAGATATGTTGTCGCTATGCCTAGCGAAATTCCAGTTGTTAAATATTCCGATTATCGGCGTCATTATTAATAAAGTAAAACCTGCGAAAATAGATAAGGTCAGCACTTATGTTGGAAAATATCTAGCATCATTAGGCTTACCGCTTTTAGGCGTCATTCCTTATGATAAAAGTTTAGCTTTTCCGTTGATGAAAACGGTTGCCAAAGCCATCAATGGCATCGTTAGTTTCAATGAAGACCAATTAGATAATAAAGTAGAAGATATTTTAGCGGGTTCTTTGATTGACTTAGATGAATTAAAAAGTTCTAAAGATTTATTATTAGTCGTAAGTGCACAAAGGGTGGATAGTGCTATTGAAAAAATTCACTCCATTTCTAATTTGGTTGGTTTAGAAAAATCTCCTTTGTCAGGAATTGTAGCAACAGGACATGGCTCAATTGGTGATAATTGTTTGAATTATATTAAAGAACATAAAATTCCAGTAGTTCGTACTAATTTGGATACTTATGGCTCGGTGCTGAAAATCAGTAGAATTGAAGTAAAAATTAATCGAAGTACCCCGTGGAAAGTTGCTAGAGCGATTGAGTTAATTGAGAAAAATGTAGATATGGATGCTTTATTAGAGCAGATGAAAATTAAGGATACAATTGAGTAAATGATTTCTACTCTGGATCCTATAAACATCAAACTTCGATATTTCAAGTCTCCTCCAGACGACTCATGTTTTGATAATTTATGTCAATTATTTAAAAAAAATAAAAGAATATGGATTATCTAAACAACGCCTGCCAGCATTTTTATTTTTTTATTAACTGCTCACTCACTTCCCAAAGTTTTTTAGCTAAAGCGGCATCATTAGCTAAAGCAGCTGGTGCTACTTCCTTTTGCTTGTCAAAATATTTACCGTTTGTGGCTAATGCTTCTGAAGAAGAAGCTAAATAAACGGAAGTTTTTGCACCTTTCGTTGGGCTTAACATGACAGGAGAAATAATTTTCCAGAGTACTCTCCACAAGGTTTTATTATCATTCTTACCCGCAATTTCTGTTCCTACCACACCAGGATGTAAAGCATGGCTACAAATTTTAGGATAGCGATTCACTAATTCTTTAGTAAAAAGGACATTCGCCAATTTTGACTGACCATAAGCTGCCATACCACTATATCTTTCTGCGCCGACTTCTCCTTTAAAAGTATTAAATTTTACCTTACCCTTGTAATGCGCTTTTGAACTGACATTAACGATTCTTGGTTCCGTCGATTGCTCTAATAAATCAATCAAAGCAGTCGTTAATAAAAAATGCCCTAAATGATTCACCCCAATTTGCAATTCAAATCCTTCTTGGGTAAACTGTAATTTATCCGTAATTAAACCTGCGTTATTAATTAAAATATCTAGTTGTCCAAATTGTTGTCGGTAATTTTTAGCGCAATTTCTAACCGAATCAAAACTAGCTAAATCGCAAGTTAGACTATAAATTGCTTCCTTTTTTGCCGCCTTTTTTATTTCCGAAACAGCCGCTTGAGCTTTTGCCTCATTTCGGCAAGCAATAATAATTTTTGCGCCTTTTTTCGCTAAAGCGATTGCGGTTGCTTTTCCAATACCTGCATTACCGCCTGTAATTAATATGTGTTGCATAATTTTTTTTAGCTGAAAGAAAAATTTATAAAAACCGAGAGACAAACTCCTTTAAAGCTGTTTTATCGACTTCATGCTTGCCCTCAAAAACATGCGTTTGGCAAGTTAATTCTTTTTCCTTAATAACGTCATAGCACCATTTTATCCTTTTTTCTTTTAGAAAAGGGTCTTTTGTGCCATAAGCAAAATATAATTGTTTATCATTCCAATACCCTTCTTTCTCCTGATAAGGAATATCTTCTGGAATAGATCCTGACCACATAATTAGGTTATGAAAATGTGGAAAATTCCTTAGAATCCAGCGAACTTGTGTCGCACAGCCTTGCGAAAAACCCAATAAGTTAATCGTTACATCTTTATTCAATTTTGGAATAAAAGATTCGTAAACCTGTTGCATATAATTGGAAAAATCAGCTATTTCATCCAACCGATTACCTTTCGTCATCCAAGAAGCAACAACATCTCCTGTAAAACCACCCCAATAAAATCGGGACAAGCCTTCTGGGGCAATGATTAAAGTCTCCCCATCGTCCAACTGTTCAAAACGATGAATGAAGCTACTAGCTAATTGACCATAACCGTGAGTGACTAACCATACTTTTTTGATATGTTTACCTGGCGTTCCAATAGTATAAACATGTGCGGTTCGAGTTGCTGAAAACTTGTGATGTGTTGCCATTGGCTAAAGGTAAGCAACCTTCTTTAATTAAAATAGGAATGAGAATTGAAAATGAAAAATTTATAGCAGGGAAGAATGGAAACTAATGTTTACTAACTGAGCGGTTTATTTTTTGCTACCCTAAGCCATCTTAATAGGCCGTCAGATTAGAAATTGATAATTAATTTTTTTACTAGAAGTCAGAATTAATATTTGTAATTATTCTTTTAATTTATAAAAAATTGTAAATCCGTTATTTCTATAATCCGTTGTTGAAAGAGTACTTTAGAACAATGGATTTTTATCACTTCTAGCTTCATCCTGTTAATCCTGAAAAATCATGTCATCTTGTAAAAAAAAATACCCCAACGGACAAACTTGTATTTCATAGTGCAGTAACACAAGGTTTTTTACTAGTCCGTTGAGGTATCGAGATGTCCTTAAATCGGTTAATTGTAGGATGGCATAGAAACAATACCATGAATCCTACAAGGATGGCCTTTCGTTATGGTTCTCTAAAAATAGAAAAGCCGTAATTATGATGAGTGCCATAGTATTAATGTACTATGTCATAAAATAATTGCCCACAATGTATCTGAGATTAGAGTATACCTTTGGTATAGAAATGTTCTAAAGGGAAAGATGTAATTTGAAAGGTTTAGTTTCTTTATAATGCGAATTTAGGAATAAAATTGAAACTCTCCATATATTTTAAAAGAAATATTGAAAAAATAATCATTTTTCCTTGTCACAAAATTGATTTAAAAATAATTTACAAAAAAACATATATATTAATGAAAGATAAATAGATAGTTGTATGGGATTAGTTAATCATCTAAAAAATGATACGACAAAATATTATTAGTTCTTATTATTCGTCGGCAGGAAATAGAATTCCAACAGATTAACTATTAGCAGATATTTATCAAAAAATCCGTGGTATCATTCATCCATGGCACCATCTATCCGCAAGTGGTGTTTACCACCTAGTGTTAATTTATAGCAGAAAAACAGGTCTTAATAGCAAATTATAAATACAAAAAATGACAAATTAACGCCGTTTAAAATTATTATTATAAAACTAAATTTAAAAAAATTATTTTTGTGATAGGGGTGACATAATCTTTATGTCATCATACCTATAGAAATGGTTAACGCTGTATGAAAGAGGAGCAAAATTTAAATAGCATAGCAAAGTATCTTTCGGATAATAGTGATTCGAAGGAAAGGGAGGAGTTATTTGCCTGGGTGAAAGAAGACCCTGCGAATAAGGCCCTGCTAGAAGATAGTATGGAGGTTTGGGAAGCATCCGAATCATCCGAACTCGAATTTCAGCCAAACATGGATGCGGCTTGGAATAAAATGGACGGACGGTTAAAGGCAGCTAGACAAGTTGTTAATAAGGAAGCTGTGATTCGACCAATTACTTTCTTCAAACCGTGGATGCGCATTGCCGCAGCGGTGGTTCTTTTATTAGGCATTGCCCTTTGGCAATATCCTAATTTTAGTGGTGGCGAAATGATTGAAAAAGAAACCCTTGCCCAGGAAAAAACGACGATTGATTTACCTGATGGCAGTAAAGTCTGGTTAAATCAAAACAGTAGTTTACAATATGAAAAGACGTTTGATAAACGAATTGTCTACTTAGAAGGAGAAGCTTTTTTTGAAGTTGCCAAAAAGGATGGCAAATCTTTTGAAATATTTGCAGGCGATTCAAAGACTCAAGTTTTAGGGACGTCTTTTAATGTGCGAGCGTATCCTGATGAAAATAAAGTGGAAATTGCGGTAGAAACTGGGAGAGTTGATTTTTCGGCAGAGAACGATGCAAAAGAAAAAGAATTATTAACCGCTGGAGAATTTGCGATTTACACCAAAAGCAGCCAAGAAGTTGACAAATTGACTTTGACTAAATTAAATGCGGCGGCTTGGAAAAAAGGTGCTTTGCGTTTTGATAAGTCACAGTTAGGAGAAGTCATAGAATCTTTAGAACGCTATTATGATATTGAGATAAGAGTAAGCAATAATAAAATCTATAATTGTACTTGGAATAATACAAATACTTATGAAAAGCCAGTTTTAGAAGACTTGATAGATTTACTTGAATATACCAATGGATTAAAAATAGAGCGGACGACAGATACAACCTTCAGCTTTTCTGGGACAGGCTGTGAATAATATATTCAGTTGTCTGTTATCGGTTGTCAGTTTTAACTGACAACTGATAACCGATATCAACTAAAAAAATTAACTAAGATTCAATGATAAAAATCACCCAATTGGTATTTTTATTTCTACTGCCTTTATGTGTGCAAGCGCAAACGGTGGACTTGAATCGTAAAGTGACCTTACGCTATAAAAATCAACGATTAGGGTTTATTCTTTCAGATGTGAGTCGAAAATATGGTGTCCCTTTTTCTTATAGTAGTAATTTTATTCCTGTAAAAAAAAGGATTACCATTAGCGAAAAGAATATTCCACTTGGAGAAGGCTTGCATAAATTATTCGCCCCGACTCAAATTATTTATGCGGTTATCGGGAATAGTATCGCTCTGAAAATTGATGAATCCAAAGAAGTGATTCCTATTATTGAAACGTCGATTGAACGCAATCGAAATATAGAAATGGAAGAACTTGCTTTTTTAAAAAGATTAAGTTACCCAATTTTGGTATGGGAACATCAAATTCCTACTGAGGTGTTAGCGGAAATGAAAGTTGTAAAAGCGGTACCAAAATTAGAAGTACCTGATAAAAGAGAGGATGGTTTTCTAGCAGAACAGATGGTTCAAGTGACCCTTATTCCACCTTATGGTACGAATAAAGAATTGGCAGAACAGACAATAAATACTTTTTCTTTTAATATTTTATGGGGTAGAAATGGTGGACTAAATGGTTTTGAGGTCGGTGGGTTTGTGAATACGATTACCAATAATATGCGAGGGTTTCAGTTGGCGGGCATTGGGAACCAAGTAGCAGGAGATATGCAAGGCGGGCAATTAGCGACCATTTTTAATTACAATAAAGGCTTTACAAAAGGCGTCCAAGCTAGTTTATTTAATATCGCCAATACGGCCAATATTATTCAGATTGCTGGTATTGCTAATTTTATTCAATCGGATTTTGAGGGTGTGCAAGCCGCTTTAGTTAGTAATTATGCTAAAGAAAAAGCAGACATGCAATTTTCTTTAGGTATTAATAAAGCGAGTGAAGTGAAGCGGTTACAAGTTGGCCTAATTAATATTGCAAAGGAGGTAAAAGGCAGACAAATAGGCTTAGTCAATATTGCTGAAAAAGCAGACAAAACCCCCTTTGGTTTTTTGACTATTCTTAAAAATGGATATAACAGAATAGAAGTGGGGGCGAATGATGCCTTATATGCTAGTGTTGGAATTAAAACGGGTGTCCGAAAATTTTATAATATTTTTCAATTTGGTAACCGATTTACGGAAGATATTTGGAGCATCGGTTATGGAATTGGTACGGCTTTTAAGTTGAAAGAACGGCAATATTTCCATCTAGAATATGTTGCTTCTCATGTCAATGAAGGAGACGTTTGGACCAAAGAATTGAATTTATTAAATCAATTCAAATTTAATTTTGATTGGGTATTAAATGGAAAAAAGAGTATTTTTTTAGGCCCAAGCTGGAATTTATTAGCTTCTAAACGAATGAATGCTGAAACTTTAGAAGTGATTGGGTCTAGTTTACCAGATTATACAATATTAGATACGACTCGGAAAAATACAAACTGGAAAATGTGGTTTGGGATAAATGGAGGCTTTCGATTTTGATTTTAACGGTAGCTCCGAATTTCAATTCGGAGTAGAAAATCAATCCTTATATTATTGGAAATGAATTTTCAAGTCCTGATGTAAAACAATACTAATTGCAGTAAGTTGACCTTACTTCGACTTGTTCTCTTATGTTAATTTTTAAAAATGGGTTATACTAAACCTAGTGTTTGAAGTCAATTGACGAACAAGCAGTAGTGATTATTATATCCACCGTAAATAATTTTTTAACTAAATACAGGAAATCACCTGACAGCTACTGATGCTGTTTGTCCGCTTTGCGGTTCTCTCGCTTAAATGTTCCCCAAACATTTATCCTTCGGAATCGCTCGTTCATCCTGTAGTAATATTAAAAATCATGAAACAGATTTCTAAGTTGTTGGCAGTTGTTACTGTCTTTTCTTTTAGTTTAACTTCTTGCTATTTTGACTTTGACAATGATGACAGAAGCCCCAATTTTTCTAATAATTGCGAAGAAGGTTTTGGGAGTACGGTCACTCAAGATTTAGACTTATCCGAATTTACTGGTTTTGAATTAAATGTAGATGCACAAGTTTACCTTAGAGCTGGTAGTGAGTTAGAAGTGACAGTAAAAGGGCAAGAAAACATTATTGACGAATTAGAAACCAGGGTAAAAAATGATGTATGGGAAATTGAATTTAATGACTGTATAGAAAATAGCGACGTGCTAAGAATTTACATTACTGCGCCTAATCTTAATTTTATTGAGAATAATGGTTCTGGTAAAATACGGAGCGAAGATATTCTAAGAATCAATGATTTAGAAGTCAAAAATAATGGTTCTGGCGAAATTCAATTATCTGTAGAAGCTGATATTATTACGATTAGAAATACGGGTTCTGGTAAGTTAGAAGTAGAAGGGGTTGCATCAACATTGGATGCCAATCTAAGAGGTTCTGGCGATTTACAAGCTTTCGATTTATTAGCTAGAGATGGTCAAGTAGAAGTGGATGGAAGCGGCGATGCTCAGGTGAATATTTCTGATTTTTTGGAAATTATGATTGAAGGAAGCGGGGATGTTTATTATAAAGGCGACCCAGATTTGAAAGTAACGACTAGAGGTTCTGGGAAGGTTTTTAATGCGAATTAACGGTAGTGCCAAGCTCCGCTTGGTATAATATGATAGAAATATATTCACTTAATTATGTTCTGAAATGGACTTACTTAATAGAAGCCTCGCATTTATGTGGGGCTTTTTTATCAAAGTACTAACCCATCTAACAAAGCTAAATAAATTCCAACACCTTCCTCAATTTCTTTCAAATAAATAAACTCATCTGCAGTATGCGATCGTTCAGATTTTCCACAACCTATTTTAATCGTCGTAAAAGGCAATAAAGCTTGATCTGAAAGAGTTGGCGAACCATAATATGGTCTGCCTAATGCTAAGCCTCTTCTAACAATCGGATGGTCTAATCCAATCTTAGAAGAATTCAAGCGAAAAGAACGGGCTTTTAAGTTAGACTGGATATTTTTTTGCAAAAAATTAAAAACTTTCTCATTTTCATATTCTTCATTTGTTCGAATGTCAATAACAAATTTACAGCTATCAGGCACGACATTATGTTGTGTGCCTGCCTGTATTTGGGAGACAGTCATTTTTGTTTTGCCTAGTACTTCCGACACCTTTTCAAATTCATGATTTTGAATCCAATCAATATCTTTTAAGGCAATATAAATCGCATTAATCCCTTCTTCCCTAGCCGCATGACCTGATTTACCAATCGCTTCTCCATCTATGACCATCAAACCTTTTTCAGCAATAGCCATCCGCATTTGGGTCGGTTCACCAATTATGCCTAAGTCAATTGGGGCAATTTTGTCTCTCACCGCCGCAATCCCATTTGGCCCAGAAATTTCTTCTTCGGCGGATGCCACAAAAATCAGATTATACCCTAAATTGGGCTGTTTATGAAGATGCAAAAAGGTAGCGATTAAAGCGACTAGTGAACCGCCTGCATCATTACTGCCCAAGCCATATAAAATCCCATTCGTAATTTCTGGATTAAAAGGGTCTTTTGTATATCCACTAGCAGGCTTGACCGTATCATGATGCGAGTTTAATAAAATCGTGGGTTGTTCGGCTGTCCATTTTTTAGAACGAGCGATGATATTATTATTGATACGCTCCGTTTTTACACCCTTTTTTTCAAAGAAGTATTGGATTAAATCCGCTGTTTTATCTTCTTTTCTGGAAAGTGATTCGGTAGCAATTAATTGAGATAATAATTGAATCGATTCCTCTATTATTGTTTTATTTGTAAACATAGATTTTGATTTGTTTCTTGATATCAATAACTCAAAGCTTTAGATTCTATTTTAAAGGAGTTAAATCTTTAATAAAAGGTACAACTATTTTCTTTTTATAATGCAATAACATTTTCTGATAGAGAATCATTGGTCGATATGGTTTTGAGACAAGATCAGTAAATTGGTACTGGGCAAAGTTATTTAAAATTTCTTTAGAAGTTGTTGCTGTTACAGCAATGATAGGAAGATTTAATCCAGCAAATAATCTAATTTTCTTAGTAGCTTCTAGTCCATTCATCACAGGCATCTCTATATCCATTAAAATAATATCATAGTGATTTTTTTTAACTTTCTCTAAGCCTATTTGACCATTGTCAGCTATGTCTACTTTTGTTTTCCATTTAAGCAATAATTTTTTTGCGACTAATTGATTGATTTTATTGTCTTCTACCAATAATACCTTAGCACCAGTTAAACCTGATTTGTTTATTTTTTGGGTAGTAGGTGTACGATAAATTTGTTCATCAAAAATAAGGTCAAAAGAAAAGATTGCCCCTTTTCCAAGTTCACTAGTTATAATAATTTGACTACCTAGTCTATGAAGTATACGTTTAACAATAGA
>JAFMDF010000522.1 GCA_017857395.1 Bacteroidota bacterium
GCTATTTCTTTTACACAATAATCTACATTACCTCCGCTGGATTGTTCCACTCGAATGATATATGTTCCTTTATCTAACCCATTAATAACCTGCGGATTGCCACAATTATCATTACAAACATCATAATAAGTCGATTCTCCATCTAATCTATATTGGACTCTATTCCAAGGAGCAGTTATACCGCTAATAGTGATAGCAGAAACTCCGCCTGTTACAGAGACAATAGCACAGTACCCTGTATTGGTTGATTCAGCTGTATTCGGTAAAAAATTCTTTGTATTCAATGTAGACAAATTGTTAAAATCGTTAGCATTGCTAACTTCCTCGTAGTTGGAATTTGCCTTATCAGCAGGAAAGGCTTGAACGGTGTAAGTACTCATTAGTGTTAATAAGAGTACCATTAAGGTGTTGAATGTTTTTTTCATAGTAAATGCTGTGTTTAAGTAAGTGATGTAAACACCTAACAGAGACTAATAAGGTACTATTAGGCAATAAATGAACTCAAGTAGTTCTGGCTACTTAAATTATCTTTTTAAGTTGTAGTTGGTCAAATTCGGAACATCTTACTTCATGAGAAGACATAGAATTATAAGTACCGATAATGTTGTTATTGAAAGGAATTTGAAAGGAATTAGTTAGGTTAGTAAAGTTATTAAAGCTTAAAATCGATAAATGAAATGTAGTTTTTGTTTTGGTATTAACTAATATACCATTCGACTACCGCTTATATTTACTTTTATATTTTTTCTTTGAATAGTATCTTTATATTTTTCATAAAGATTAAATTTATTAATAATATCAAAATAAAAATTGCTAACATCCAAAAGGATTTAATTGGCATTATCTATTTTTACGAATGCGTTATATTACAAATAAACAGTATTTAAAAAGAAAAAGCAAGAAATTTAAAAGAAAATTCAAATTAATTTTTATCATATAAATAATTGATAGTCAGTTTTTTAAATTGATATCGGGTGAGCTTTCAATAGTTTGTAGTGTAAAACATACACGTAAAATTAGTCTCTGTGAAAACAGCTATTAATTCTGATGTGTTGAGCCTCCATACTCGAGACGACTTATCTGGTGGTTTCCTGACGATTGTCAAATAAAAATATTAGTAACCTAATTTTTTGAAAACCTAACCTTTCATTTACGGTTATCTTCCGAATTATTTATTTGCTTTTTGCAGGAATATTGTTGTGTTTTTGATGGATATTATCTCATTTGTGTCACACATTATTTCCAACCAATTGCATAAAATTATAGATTAATGAATCGAAGGAATTTGTCTATTTTGAAAGATAGAGATTCAGGAGCAATACTAGGAAATTATGAAAGTTTTAAAAGAAAAACCAATAGCTATAGATTCAACCAATAATTAATCTTCAAAACCAAAGTCCGATTCTTCGGGCCCCATTGCTCAATCGCGTAATTGTCGGTATAGACTAGGAATAAATCAGATAGTGGTTGGAATCTCCATTGAAGCCGACTATTCACATTGAAATTATCTCGTTGGGTATTGTATTGCAAAAAGGTCGTCCAAAATAAATCTCTATTCAAACTAAACTCTAATCTTGGCCCAATTAATAATAAAGTAGTATTCCCAATATCGCCATCAAAAGTCAATTCATTTGCTTCAAAAGCGACCCCGAAATTTCCCCAAGGCTGTCGTCGATAATTCATTTCTGCGGTAATATTTTTCCGCTTTCCGCTATAGAAACCGCCGAAACCGCCACCTATCGAATAGTTGAATACTTTTCTTACATCAGACTGATACTCCATACCAAAAGTACGCCACTTATATCCTTGGGCAGCCAATGGATTGTCGGTAAAAGTGAAAGGGAATAATAATTTTCGATAGACATTTTCTAACTCTACCGAAAAACGACTCGTATTGGCAAAGGCAATTCTATAACTACCACTCACTCGGTAGCTAAAATTGGAATCTGTTGCTCTGTCCCAATCGCCTACGTTGATTAAGCTAATCGTATGGGTGTTTATTTTACTATTTTCTGGATAGATAGTATAGCTTAAATTAGAAAAAAGATGGTCATACCCAATCTTAATGACTTCCTCTGTGACGGCATTATATTGGTTCTGCTGTTGGATGAATCCCATCTCATCGGAGTAGTTTTCACCAATACCAGCTACATTGGCATAAAATCGAAAGTTGTCATTCCCAAATTGAGCAATACCATGATAATAACCATTCTTATCCGTTACCCCTTCGCTATTAGACAAACTATAGCCGACCGCAAAACGATCATATCCATCTTTTGATTTATAGTCAAATTCGAGGCCCATATTTCTAGTATAATCACTCGAATCATAACTCCCATCCGTATGTCCAATTCGATTATGGAAAAAACCTTTCAGAACAGACCGCCCAAATAGTCTATGACTTACCGCTAAAGCACTATAATTATTACCTGGCTCAGCAGCAGATTTGGTCTGTAGATTCATCAAGCCGACCCGTGTATCTTTCGTTAAGTTACCTGTAATACGAGCGCCATAGCTAATTGGAATAGCTGAACCGTCATCCGTTAAGCCAATTTTTCTAGAAAAGAACGGACGCATGGGCGGTATCCCAAAATCAGAAAAGATGTCACTATTTTCTACAAAGAAAATCCGTTGTTCTGGAAATCTAATATTAACGGTCGTTAGATTAGTAACCTGCCGATCGACATCTACTTGGGAAAAGTCTGGGTTAACCGTCACATCCAAGTTCAAGTTACTTGTCAAAGCAATTTTAGCATCCAAGCCCACCTCAAAATTATTATCCGCAGGCGTGCCAGCGGCTATATCTTTAGACGTAGTCGCAATGGTGTAAGGAATAACGGCAATATTACTCTTTGTTTTTTTTGGTATTTCATCCCAAATAAGTGATCCATTATACCCTAAATCTGGGCCAAAAAATTGTAGTGGTACAGGCGTCCATGCATGAAAACTATTGGTTTCGGATACCCCTCTATTAAACTGTACGCCCCAAGTTTTACTATCTCCATATCTAAGGGATTTAAACGGAATCGCCATTTCTATGGTAAAGTAAGTATCATAATTCTTTGTCTCACATTGCCATTTATTATTCCAAGCGGTATTAAATCCGCTATTTCCTCCGCCACTTCTAGTCCCCAAATCTCCTGATAATTGATTATCGTATTGCACCCCCGCAGAATTCGTGGCAAATCCGTAGCCTACCGTCCTTTCATTGCCTGGATCAAAGGATAGCATAAAGACTTCTCCGCCCCAGAAGGACTGTCCATCTCGCTTAAGTGAAGGGACCAAGTAAGGCTTCTCTCCGTGACAAATAACCGCCACGTATATGTTGCGATCATCGTAGGTCATCCTGACTTCTGTTTGATCTCTATCCTCGACCTGTTTATCCGCTACTGGCGTAATGTAAAAAAAGTTCGTCGCATTCTGTGCTGTCTCCCATACCGATTCTTCTAGCGCTCCATCAATTTTAATGGATTCAGACGTTTTCTTAATATGGTATTGGTAGTCCTCTCGGAAACTATTGCCTGTTTGTTGGGCAATGATTTCGCTATTCCATGAGCATAAAACAGCGATTGTTAAAATTAGAATATTTACTTTATACATATTTTTACTTTGAGGCTGCAAAGATACGTTGATTGGGTAATATATTGGTGAAATATTTCTATGCGATGAATTTGTTTGCTTAAATCTATATCTCGCCAAAAGTAACTTTAAAAGGCACTTTTGGCGAACTATAATTTTATATTCTGCCAAAACATGTTACTTTTACATAGTTTTGGCGAGATATAAATAAATATTATGAAATTATCAGGAAGACAGAAAGAGATAAAGCTACTGAGAAGCCTATTAAAAAAGGAGGAACCAGAATTTGTAGCTATTTACGGAAGAAGACGAGTAGGCAAGACTTTTTTGATAAGAGAAGTCTATAAAGAAAACATTGTTTTTGAGTGCGCAGGTTTACACCAAAAAGATTTTGGACAACAATTAGAGAATTTTTGGTTAACCTTATTGGAATATAATGATGGCGTAAAAATAGATACTTTACCAAGAACATGGTTACAAGCATTTGCCCAATTAAAAATCTACCTTAGAGGACTAAAAGGCAATCAGAAAAAAGTCATTTTTTTGGACGAAATTTCTTGGTTTGAGACCAATCGGTCAGGTTTTCTAGCAGCGTTAGACAATTTCTGGAATCAATTCTGCTCCAAACGAGCAGATATTATACTCGTTATCTGTGGTTCGGCAGCCTCTTGGATTATCAAAAAAGTAATTAATAATCGAGGTGGGTTGCATAATCGCATTACGACTCATTTAAAATTAGCCCCTTTTACTTTACATGAAACGAAAGCCTTTTTAGCCTTGCATCAAGTACAATTGACTTTAAAAGATATTGCCCAATTATATATGTGTGTCGGTGGTATTCCTTTTTATTTGAAAGATGTAAAGTCGGGTAAAAGTGTGCCACAAATTTTAGATGATTTATTTTTTATTCCACAAGCGACGCTGCGCTACGAATTTACCAACCTTTATGCTGCTTTATTTAAAAATTATGAATTACATGAAATTGTAGTAGCTTCGCTATCTACTAAAAATAAAGGGTTGACCCGTTCGGAATTAATAAAAGCCACAAAAATTCCAAGTGGTGG
>JAFMDF010000144.1 GCA_017857395.1 Bacteroidota bacterium
AAAGAAATTGAAGAATATTAACTGCCGCTAACTTCTTGCGCAAACCACTAGTAATTCAATAAATCTTTTTTTGATGACTTTAGACAAACTATTTGCTGGTGGATTATCTATTTCTAACAGCACAATATGAGGAATAGGAATACTTTTATGGATAGTTGACATATTTATGATTTTCCACAAAACTACAAGTAAAGAAGGAAACGATGAAATATGAATGTTGAGTAAAACGAAATCCCGATTTTTATCGGGGATGAACGATGAAGTGTTCGTTCGTTACTTATTATTTATCAATGAAATAAACAACTATAACACCGAGGGTATAAGCAACCATATCCCACCAACTAAATCCCGTCCCAATAACAATTTCAGCTAGACGATTTCCTCTTAAACCTAATAAATCGACTATTCTAAAATATTGTAAAATTTCGACCGTATAAGCGAAAAAAAGTACGCCCAAAGCAACTTGAAAAGCAGAGCCATTCCAAAAAGTCCGTACTAAATAATATAGTAAAATGACCACTAAAAAATCACCTCCATAAGGTCGAATAATCGAGTCTTTGACATATAAGGCAATCAATACTTCTATTATAAAAAGTAAAACTGCGAATAAAAAATAGCGTTGATTGAATTGCATTTGCTAGGTTTCTAAGATTAGTAATCCATTACTTCCTTTTCTATTCAGGTTCCACGGTGAAAACTGTGGGTGGATTATAGATAAGGCATACGACTCAGGAGAGTCGGGTTACAGTTGTTGCTTGAATATTCACTAGTTCAAAGTTCAAACTCATCACCCATGTTAAAACAAGTACAATGGATATTTTTTGAATCAATGGCAGAATAGCTGTAATAATGTCAAAATAATAGAAATAATTATTGCCGATTAATAGCAAAATACAAGCGGCTCCAGCCCAAAGGTATTTATAGAATTTATTTTTTAGCAGTCCTCTAATAACACCAATTAACGCAAGTAAGCCAAACAAACTTGCCATAAGCACCATGGTATGATGAAGGTCAGTAAATATCAATATTGTACAAATCATGCAAAGCGTACCTGTTACTTGAATGCCTTTTTTCCAAAATAAAGGCATTGGAATAAGCTGGGAGAATTGAAAAAAGAAGTAACCTATCCCTGTACAAATAAGGACAACCGCTACCAATCCAATTGGTCTTGCTGGATTCGGCACTCCATTTAACCCATGTGTATGAAATAAATCACAGGTATAATTGCTGACCCAATCAAAACCAGCAGCATTTATATCTGCATGAGAACCTCCTGAGTAAATCGTAGAAGAAAATAGATATAAGCCATAAAATAGGACGATGCCTATAGTTAGACTATATTGATAAAAATGAGCAATGTCGTTTTGTTTGTTAATAGCCATGGTTCTAGTTTTATTCAATTGGTTAAACTAATTATTATTCCTGAATAAACTATTTTTTGAGCTTGCTATTCAATATTAGTTCATTTTCTCATTTGTTGTTTTTTTCAATTATTTCTTCGAGGCTATTTTCTAAAGCTCTAGCAGTTTGTTCCCAACTGAATTTTTGTCGTTGTATTTTTCCAAATTCTATTAATGCTGTTCGTTTTGCCTTATTATTATAAAGCTCAATCATTCCATTTTTAATGGCTTCTATAGATTCGGGTTCTACTTTTATTCCCGCTTCCCCAATCACTTCTGGCATAGAAGAAACATTTGCAGTCATAATCGGCACTTCACAATGCATCGCTTCTATCAACGGAATACCAAAGCCCTCAAATAAGGAGACATACACAAATCCTAAAGCACTTCCCATTAAAAGAGGTACTTCTTCATCAGCAACATAATTTAAAAATTGAATGTCCTTTTGAAAAACGGCTTTCTCATAAGCTGTTTTAACGACGCCTGTTTGCCATGCAAAACGCCCTGCAATTAATAATTTTATTGGTGCGTAAGTAATTTGCTTGAATTGGTCAAAAGCCGTAATTAGTCGATGAATGTTTTTACGAGGATGTACTGCTCCGATATAGAAAAAGTAATCTTGCCCGTCACTATATTTTGCTTTAATCGCTCTTTTGGTAATAGCAGCTACGGGTTTAAAATCTGACCGAACTCCATTATAGACGACATCAATTTTTTCTGGTGAGATATTATATTGTTGCTGAATATCTTGTTTAGAATACTCCGAAACCGTAGCAATTCTAGCTGCTTTTTTCGCAAATTTCAACATGAAGTAATTATAATATTTCTGTTCCCAATATTTGACTTGTTGTGAGAAATGAACATGCGCTAAATCGTGGATAACTAATAAGGTAGGGACATCCGTTTTTAAGGATAAAAATCCATCTGTAGAAATGAAAATATCTGCTTTGTGTTTGTTTAAAGCATTACTTACCGCAAATTCAAACCATAAATAAAATAAAAAAGGATGTCTGGCAGGGGGGAAAAGTACAACTGGTTTTACATTACTCGCAAAGACAAATTTTTCATGGAAAGGTCGGTCAAAGAAGAAGATAAATTGATGTTCGGGATGCCATTCAACTAATCTTCGGATAGTTTCATAGGTAAACCAACCGATGCCTTCCAAGCGGTCTTTTAGTAAGAAACGAGTATTTACAGCTATAATCATAATAACTGCGAAAGTAAATATTTTTAAACAAAAACAGACCATTCCAAATAATCGGAACAGCCTGTAAGTTTTTAACTATCAGTTTTGGGAACTACGCCGTTTTAAGCGCACGTTTCTCCAGATTTTGGTCATTCAATTGCTCGAAAGTATAACCCTGAGCAGCGAAATGAGCCAGTACTTTGGGAAGTACATATTGTAATTTATCTTTTGCTTTGGCACTATCATGGAAAACGACAATTGAGCCAGCTACTACATTTTTAGTGACGTTCGCTAGACATTGTTCGTTTGTAATATTATTATCAAAATCTCCACTTAAAACATCCCACATCACGATGCGGTAATGTCTTTGCAAAAACTGCGCTTGCTTTGGCTTCAATCGACCAAAAGGTGGTCTAAATAAAGTAGAATTGACCAATCTCGCACATCTTCTAGTATTATGGAAAAAAGGAATGTTATCAGATGCCCAACCACTAACGTGATTATAGGTATGATTACCTGTTGTATGTCCTGCATCAATTACTTGTTGAAAAACAGTAGGATATTTATCTACTTCTTCACCAACCGCAAAAAAGGTAGCTTTAGCATTATATGCTGCTAATTGCTCAATAACCCAAGGTGTTACTTCGGGATTAGGACCATCGTCAAAAGTAAGGTAAATAACTTTTTCTTCGGTAGGTACTTTCCAAGTGAAATTCGGAAAGAGGTTTTGGATAATTTTAGGAGTTTTAACTAAATACATGGATTCTAATTTTGGATAAAGTTCGGGAAATAGTGTTTTAGTGTTAATTTTTTTTTGGATTATGAATTTTCTCAAAGTCATAAAAACAAAATCAGATAATAGCAAAATATAAAATTGCTTTTACCAGCTGTAAAGAGATTAGTCAATTATTTTTTAAGTTGGTTACTGTGGGATTTTCACCTAATTTTGCACCGCTTAAAAGAAGTACAAAATTATGCTAAAAATAGTTTCAATAATCTCCTTCTTTTCAGAACGAATTGAAAGTTAAATTTGCTGCCCATATACGGAATTTATTTCTATTTTTTTTCGTTCGATAAAATACATTACTTAATTCATTCATAATACTTTGATAACCAATGGATAAACCAAGAGTTAGATTTGCCCCAAGTCCTACGGGTGCACTGCACATTGGAGGTGTGCGAACAGCATTATATGATTATTTAATCGCTAAACAAAAAGGTGGTGCTTTTGTCTTGCGAATTGAGGATACTGACCAGACAAGATATGTACCAGGAGCAGAGGAATATATCAAAGAAGCTTTGGAATGGGTTGGCTTAGTTCCAGACGAAGGCCCCGGATATGGAGGGGATTATGGCCCTTACCGACAATCGGAAAGAAAAGCTATTTATAAAGAATATGCTCAAAAGTTAATAGCAAGTGGTAACGCTTATTATGCTTTTGATACGCCAGAAGAATTAACTGCTGCTAGAGAAGCAGCTGTTGCCGCAGGTAATCACTCTTTTAAATATGATAGTACTGCTCGACAAAAAATGCGCAATAGCGTTAGTTTGTCCGCCGCAGAGGTCGAGCAATTATTAGCAGATAATACGCCTTATGTTATTCGGCTAAAAGTACCTACGGATGAGACCATTAGCTTTAATGATGAAATTAAAGGAATGGTTAAATTTAATTCCAACGAATTAGATGATAAGGTGATGATGAAAGGGGACGGGATGCCGACTTATCACTTGGCGAATGTGGTAGATGACCGTTTGATGAAAATCAATTTAGTCATTCGAGGAGATGAATGGCTATCTAGTACGCCACATCATGTGCTATTATATCGAGCTTTTGGTTGGGGGGATGAAATGCCTGTTTTTGCGCATTTACCATTGATTTTGAAGCCAAAAGGAAAAGGGAAATTAAGTAAAAGAGATGGGGCTAAATTTGGTTTTCCTGTTTTCCCATTAGGTTGGAAGGGGGCAACCGAAGAAGATTCTTTTGATGGCTTTAAAGATTTTGGGTTTGACCCAGCAGCAGTTGTCAATTTCTTAGCCTTTTTGGGTTGGAATCCAGGCACAGAACAAGAAATATTTTCTTTAGAGGAGTTAGTAGAAAATTTTTCTTTGGATAAAGTAGGCAAATCAGGTGCACGATTTGATTATGAAAAAGCAAAATGGTTCAATCAACAATATTTGATTGCCGCAGATAATGGCGTTTTGGCAAAAATGGTTCGACCAATTATTGAAGCAAATGGACATACCCCAAGCCAAGTGTTTTTAGAACAATTCTGTGGCTTGATGAAAGAACGAGTGATGTTATTGCCTGAGTTCTGGGAAAAAGGCTATTACTTTTTTGAAAATATTAAAGAATACGAAGGCAAACCAATTCGCAAAAAGTGGAAGCCAGATAGACGAGCAAAATTTGAAACTTTGCGCAATGCCATCAATGAGGTTACTGATTTCAAGGCAGATAATATAGAAACGGTTGTCAAAGCATTTGTCGAAGAAAGTGAATTGGGATTTGGGAACGTACTACCTATCCTCAGAATTGGCGTCTCAGGAACAATGAAAGGGCCATCTATTTACGAGATTATAGCCTTAATTGGTAAAGAAGAAACAGCTACTCGATTAGTGACTGCTTTTGATGCTTTTGATGCGATGAAGGCAGCTGTATAAACGAGTTACGGGTTGCGAGATGCGAGTTAGTTGTAGGAAAAAGTAGGATTTCGGGAACTGTTACCTATAGAAATTGAGTTATTAAGGCTGATATTTTTAAATCAGTTTTTATAATCAGATTTGTGTGATTTCGGACAACCCGTAACCCGCAACTCGCAACTCGACAGTCATGCCAAGGAAAAAAGCCATTCAAGGCAAACCAGAAGTTCACAGCGATCTCAAAGGATTTGACATTAAAATCAATGAATTTGGTGAAATCATTTCTAATTTAGAAGTAGATCAACTCAATGGTTTTTTAAATGAAAATGTCATTGATAAAAAATTTAAAGGAAGAAATGAAAATTAAGAAAGTTATTAGAAGTTATTGGAGGTTGTTATTTTGGAAAAATGACTTCTAATAACTTTCAATAACGGTTCATTATCTAAATAAACGACAAAAGTCGACACCTTTTAGTAAAAAAGGAGTCATTCTGTTACATATTATAAAAATTGGTAAGATTTATGTATATATTTAAATAATAGTAATAGATAAGTTTTTACAAGAAATAAACCGATTAAAAATTACCCCGTTCCAGACCGATTTAATATAACATAAGCAACAAATGGCATCCCATCCGCTTTGCGGCTCAGGAGTTTACACTCCTTCATCTTTGAACAATAACCGATTTTGGTAACCTACAAAATAAGATGTATTGTCTTTTTTTTGTAAAAAAGCCAACTCCTACCTACGTATCTGAATAAATGAAAATACTAGGCAAAACAGACTGCTTAGTTTTTTGCTTAATCCAATTTTATTCCAATAACTTTGGAATTTCTCCATTACTTACGCATTCAACCAGATAATAGCGCACGGGAACAACCCGGCAATTCAGACTAAAAAGTAATTTATGGACAACCGATTACCCTTGCAGCAATGGCTATTGCTCCTACTGATAATAGTGGGCTGTACTTTAAGTTTTTCTACAGTTCTAACTGCTCAAAATTTCACCATTAACTATACTGGCCCAGACACCATTTTTACCGACAATACTTGTACGGCTACTTTGGATTGGGGACATCCTAATACTATCAGTTTTACAGCAGATAATGGTAATGATATAGACACTTTTTATATCAATAACATTAGTGGCGGTTATCAAATAGGAGAGGTTATTAGAGCAGCTAGAAATACTTTTGTGAACATAGACTATTATGTAGAAGATGTAACAGGGGAAAGTGAAATTATCCGTACTGCTTTGAGGTTACTTATTAGAGATACGATTCGGCCTATCTTTAATTTAACGACCTTGCCTCGAGATACGAGCTATTCTAGTTTAGGTAATGTTCCGCTGCCACCAAGTATTAGTACTATTATGGCTTCGGATAATTGTGGCGTTGAGACCATTCGATATAATGGAGAAGGAACGAGACCAGCAGCTTGTGGTCAATTTACTAGAACATGGGAGGTTTTGGATACGGCAGACAATTCAACTATTTATATACAAACAATTACGATTGTGGAGGATGAGACTGCCCCTGTTTGGACAAGTAATCCCACGGATATTAATTATGATTGTAATATAGCAGAAAATATTACAGATACCATCAGCAATTGGTTAACGGCTAACGGAAATGGTACGATTACAGATGCTTCCAATTTTACGGTAACGCATGATTTTATAGGCTTGGATAGTTGTGGAATTACGGGTGATGCGGTTGTGATTTTTACAGCTACGGATGAATGTGGTAATACCTCCACTGCGACAGGGAATATTAATGTAAGGGATACTATTCAACCCATTATCAATCTAGGTGCTAAAGATACAACCGTTAATTTGTCTAATCCTTCGGTTACTTTAGCAGCTTGGTTAGCAGCTCATGGTTATGCTACGGCAACTGATTTTTGTACGACTATTGATAACAGCGATACTTCTACGCAATGGACGGTAGCAAGTATTGATACCGTAGTTGTTTGTAGTAATAATATTGATTACGAGGCCACTTTTGTTGTTACAGATGCCTGTGGAAATATGGATTCTACCATGGCAACTTATACGGTAATTGATAATGCAGGCTTAAATGTTTCGGGCATACATTCGGATACAACAGAAACTTGTGGAGCAGACATTATTAAAACGAATCAGTGGTTTATTAGAATAAGTGCGAAAGATGTTTTTGACCAAAATGGAACTAAGTTAAAATTCAATGGAATTAATTATAAAGATAGAGACGGCGTAGAAGGGACTTGGTTTGGAATAGGTGATCCCTTTAATGCGAACTTTATTCCAACAAATGACTGTAATTGGTATTTGGATGCAGTAATTCTATACAGGGATACTTGTGGTCAAGAAGGCAGAGATACTGCACGAATTTCATTTTTTGATACGATTGCTCCTATTTTAACAAATATTCCATTAGATACGACGGTTTCTTGTGGTGAAGTTCCGATTGCTTCTATTGAAGGGATTAACGCAACAGATAATTGTGATACGGGTTTGACCATTACCGTGACAGAAATTATGGATACGACATTGTCGTCCATTAATATTACTCGAATGTGGACGGCTACAGATGATTGTAATAATAGTGTGATAGACACCCAACTAATCACCGTGATTGACACCGTTGCGCCAGTATTGACAGATGTTCCGAACGATACGATTTCTACTTGTGACGATATACCCTTTTCTTTTATCTTGTTAACCGCTACAGATAATTGTACACTAGAAGAAGACTTATTTATTGACTTTTTTGAAGACGATGATCAAGGAACACATCCAGATTCTTGTCAGACTTATAATTATACCATCACTCGAACTTGGATTGTGGTAGATGCTTTTAATAATGCAGATACCTCCATTCAAATAATTACCGTTGTAGATACGCTTGCACCAACTTTTACGATGCCTGCGGATGTAACAGTCAGTTGTGAATTGAGGGATGATATAACGATTACAGGGCAGCCCACAAATTTAAGTGATGACTGTGATACTGCACCCGATTTTAGCTTTGTAGATTTAGTGATAGGAGGTGATTGTGTGGGAAGTGGTGTTTTAGATACGATTATTAGAACCTGGACAGTTAAAGATGCTTGCGGTAATAGCAGCGATAGTACGCAGCAAATTATATTAATTGATACGACTGCTCCAGTTTTAGTAGGTTTAGTAACGGATATTACCATTCAATGTAATGGAGATACCATACCTGTTCCTGTGATTGGTACAGATATTACAGCGACGGATAATTGTAGCGATAGTCCAATTATTCAATATTTAGGGGAAACGAATACTCGAAGTAGTGATCCAAATACTTGTGAATTTTATAACTATTCTATCCTAAGAACTTGGCGAGTAACAGATGCTTGTAGTAATACAGCCGAGTTTACTCAAAGCATCAATATAGTAGATACGATAGCTCCAACCATTATTTGTCCATTGGATATGGTGGTGGAAAGTGATACTAGCCTTTGTGGACAAAATATCACCCTTCCAAAACCCTTTTATTTTGATGACTGTACGGGTACAACAGGGCGCGATTCTCTAAGTTTAACTCAGCATTTCACCAATGCAGCTATTGGAGATATTAATGAAGTACCCGTTGATACTTTAGTCTTTAATTTTAATATAGGTAGTATTGCTCCGAATAAAATAATAACTAGTGAAGTAAGGGTAACGATTAATTTAAATGGCGTAGACGGAGAAGGTGCTAACGAAATTTTTAGTATTATTGGTGAAGATGGGACGGTGTTTGCAGGAACAAATCCAGCAGCTAGCCAATGTGGAAATAGCACGACTACGATTATACTTTCGGCGGCTATTGCCAATGAATATGCAAAAGATAGTGTTATTACTTTATTACTTGGAGCGAATGGATCTGGAACAGAAGCCATCAATAATATTTGTACAGATGGAAATGCTCAGGTAAGTCTTGACTATGATTTCGAAATGCCAGCGACTTCTATCACTTTGACTTATAAAGTGGATGGTGGTGCAATAGCTAATTTAGATACGGTGCCAATGGCAACTTTTGACGTAGGCAGTCATCTCTTAACTTATTATGCTACAGATTGTTCGGGAAATCAAGATAGTTGTACTTTCCAATTAACCGTCGCAGATAAAATAGCGCCTACTTTTGATTGCCCGACAGGTATTACAACTTATACAGATAGTAATAGTTGCGAAGCTTCAGTAGTCTTACCATTCCCGACTAACTTTGCGGATAATTGTGGTGCTTTTGATAATTTTGATAGAACCATTGCCGCATTCCTCACTTTTAGAACAGACGCCAATGCAGGTCAAGTGCCCAATGATTTAGTGGATACTTTTGGGATAACTAATCCTAATGCAATTGGAGATGGCTTGATTACTGTTTCTTTTTTAGGCGATAACAGAGATACAGGTGAATTTTTTAATATTTATGGAGAAAATGGTGTCTTATTAGGAACAACTATTCTAGGAGACAGCATTAGTGAATGTTCAACTAATATTACCACTACTTTTACGGTTAATCAAGACACAATCAATGCTTGGGCGGCAGATGGAAATATTATCATCACGGCACGACCGAACTTAGATGCCGCTAATTTTACAGATTTTATTAACCCTTGCCAGACTAATTTAACCGCTGATTTTACGGATGGTAGCAGTGTTTTATCTATTAATATAAACTTTCCTACGGTCGTTGTTAATTATACTATTGCAGATTCCAATGATGTCTTGCTGAGTACTGGAATGTTATTGACGCCAACGATTCCTGTTAGTCAAAATTTTGCTATTGGTACGAGTCGAGTGACTTATAGGATTGAAGATGCGGCAGGAAATACGGCTGCTTGTTTATACACCGTCGAAGTAAAAGATTCTATAGCACCAGTAATTATCTGTCGAGATGATTTTGTCGTACAGACCAACCCTGTTGGTGATGTAACGGACTTATCTACAATGGTAGATAGTTTAGTACTATCAATGAGTGATAATTGTGAAATAGATAGTATTATCATAAGCCCATCAGAAATTTCTTGTGCAGACACTGGAATGACTACGGTTACGATAACCACCATCGATAAAGCAGGGAATAGTGCGACTTGTCAATCAACTATAGCAGTGATTACGGAAACATTAATACCAACTTTTTCCGTAGGCGTTTGTGATGATGATGCCTTATTTTTATTTGCAGATTCTACTTTTCAAACACCTATTTCAGCAGGTGCTTCTCCTACTTATAATTGGGTAGGACCTAATAGTTTTACGGCGACAGATGCTAACCCAGTTATCCCAAATGTGGGGGTTGATAATTCAGGAATATATACGTTGACGATGACTGGAGAAACAGGTTGTACTGCAACAGGAACTCTTTTTGTCAACATTAGTAATGTCGATGCGCCTTTAATTAATGCAGAAAGTAATACGGTCTGCCAAGTAGATGGAATTACTTTGACAACTAGCGCAGTCAATTGTACAGATTTGGAATATCAATGGTATGAAATCGTGACAAGAGATACGGTTATCGGAGACACGGTTATATTGGTAGGAACTTCCATTATTCCATCTTTTAGCATAGAAAACCCCACCGCAGGAAGACATGCGTATTATTTAATTGTAGAATGTGTAGATTGTTCTTCTTTGGGTTCGCAAGTCATAAATATTACGGTTTTTGATGTTCCTCCAGCGGTAACAAGTGCAGCAGTTGTGAATATTTGTGAAGGAGAATCGATTGCCCTTGCTTCTCCTTTAACCGACCAAACTTGTACTTATAGTTGGGTAGGCCCAGGTTTTACAGCTGATTTACCAACGCCAGCACCTATTTTGAATGCAACTAAAGCTAATGAAGGCATTTATACTTTAAGAGTTAGTAAAAATGGCTGTACTTCTGAGGAAGCATTTACCGTCGTTAGTATTACCGATCGGCCGACTAAACCGAGTATTATTAATGATTCAGGAACTATTATTTGTGAAGGCAGTCCATTGGTATTAAAAACCGATATTTTAAACGCTAATACTTATACTTGGACCAATACTAGTTCATTTGCAACGTTTACGACGACTGCACCCGAATTGAGAATAGATACTGCCAATATTACAGATGCAGGAAAGTGGACCGTTAGTGTAGAAGCCATAAATTGTTCGTCTGAGCCATCAGAAGTCATTGATATACAGATAGAAAATAAACCGAATGGTACTGCTTTTTTTGCAGGTGCTGCTTGTGAAGGGAGCATTTTTCAATTAAATGTAAATCCAATTATTGCAGGTGCAGGTTATGAATGGACTGCACCAGATGGGACTACTTATTTTGGCACAAATCCAGAAGTTCCAGTAGCTGCGGAATATATTTTAACTATTACTTCTGTAAATGGATGTAAGACTACCAAGACTTTACCAATTGATGTAAAGACTACGCCTATTATAACGACCTTATTTGATTCTGGCGATGCGGCCCCTTGTATTATTCCAGATGATACAAATGTCCGTTTAATTGCCGATGTTTTTCCTGCCAATGATGGCACTTATACCTATACTTGGATTACCCCAAATGGGACAGAAATGCCGCCTATTCCAGATAGCATTTTGGTTATTCCTAATGCAGCCTCCTCCGAAGTGAATGGAACTTATGCCCTAGTTGTAAAGACAGGAGATGGATGTCAGTCAAATCAAGCCATCAATGTGGTGGATGTTACGGATATTCCTGTTCCAAACCCTGTGATTACGGCGAATTCGACGACCCTTTGTGAAGGGCAGACCTTAATATTAACCGCGACAGAATACCCTACTATTTCAGCAGAATATAGATGGCAAATCACCTCTATAATGGACACCATTACTCAATCGCCAGTATTGATATTAGATGCGGTTACGACTGCTTTAAATGGAGTGGTATCCCTGCAGGTTTATAATGATGAATGTCCGTCAGTTGGAACCGCAACTTTAGCTATTAGTGTGAATTCGCTACTTGCACAACCTGAAATTAATCCATTGGATGCTTTTTGTGCAGGAGAGGCGATTACCTTAACTACAGCAGCAGTGTCTGGAGCAACTTATTTATGGGAAGGACCAAATTTTACAGCAACTTCTTCCACGCCTAATATCACTATTACGGCAAATGCCAATTTAGAAGATAATGGCGGTTATACGTTACAAATTCTTTCCAATGGTTGTACCTCACCAAGGTCTGAACCATTAATTGTGTCTGTAAATGCGGTGTCAAATGCACCAATAGCCAATAATAGTGGAGATATATGCATAGCTAATAGTTCTGATATTATACTATTTATTGATGAAGAGGATATACCAGCAGGCACTGAATTTACTTGGTATAATGCGGCGAATGAGGAAATAGTAGCTGGCCCAAATATGTTTAAATCTCAGATTTTAGAAGTCAGCAATTTTCCCGCAGGCACCTATCAGTTTTATGCAACGCAACGATTAAATGGCTGTGAATCGGCCGCTTCTAATATAACAGCATTGAATATTTTAGAAATTCCAACGGAACTCGCACAGGTTTGTGATGGAGATATGACCATTTGTGATGCTGATAATGCCGTAATATGTGCACAAGCACCAGCACAAGGAACAGGTATTTGGACCACAGAAGCTAAAGAGATAATTATTGCCAATCCAAACCAACCGCAAACGGCTATTAGTGGATTAAGACCAGGCAGTACTTATACTTTCTTTTGGACTTTGTCGAATGGAGTTTGTGGCGAATATTCTGCTACTCGATTAATTGTAGATGTTGGCGTTACTATAGGTATTGCTAAAGTTTGTACACCGATAGTTGAAGAATGTGAAGGCAATGAAGTAAACCTTTGTGCCAATCCAGTACCAGCAGGTTTTTCAGGGCAATGGAGTCAGCCGAGTAGCCAAGCTGCCTTAGGTGTGACAATTGATAATCCAGTAGCGTCGAATACGACCGTGTCAAGTATAGAACCAGGAAATCCTTATAACGCCTATACTTTTTATTGGACAGTAGTAGACGAAGCAGGCACTTGTACTGCTACAGATACGATGATGGTGCAAATTTTTGGCCTTCCAGATGAATTAGCGATGATTGAAGATACGGAATTGATTTCTTGTAATGGAGAAGCAGTAGTTACAGCTATTTCCATATCTGAAGAATTGACGGGCATTTGGACAAGCCCTAATGATGCGATTATAATTAATGACCCAAATAGTAGCAGTACCAGTATTAGCAATCTAGACCGAGGGATGAATACTTTAATTTGGAGTTTAACTTCTGGGGCATGTGCCGCATACTCTGCTGATGAAATCATTGTTTTTTATGAAGCCGCACCAATAACTGCTGATGATGTATTTGATATAGGATTTAGTAGTGAAGCAACACTTAATGTAGTGGAAAATGATGAAATATTCTCCCCAGAATTTGACTTAACTATTCTTTCCACCCCGATGCATGGTACCGCAGAAGTGCAAGAAGATGGACCTATCAAATTTGTGGCGAATCAAGGATATGTCGGACTAGATGTTTTTACTTATGAACTATGTAACCCAACTTGTGCGAGTGACTGTTCGATTGCCGAAGTTACTTTAGATATTGGTAAAAAAGCGAGTTGTATCATTCCTACTATTATGACGCCTAATAGCGATGGTATCAATGATTTCTTTATGATTCCTTGTATAGAAACAGGCAATTTCCCAGGTAATGAAGTCACTATTTTTAATCAATGGGGTGATGAAATTTATCGCGCTGCACCTTACACTAATAATTGGCAAGGAACTTATAATGGCGAAGATGTTCCCGCAGGCACTTATTATTATGTCATTTCTTTTGATAGAAATTCAGCGCCAGAAGCGGGATTTTTGGTTATTGAACGGTAAATTAGTAGAGACGTATAAAGGCAAAAAGGTCGAAAGATATAGAATTTATAGGTTAAAATTAAAGCCCCAAAGCGGGCGAAATAATGTAACTTAGGGTGAAGCCCTAAGTTTTTGAATACCAAATTATTTAAACTTTAAAGCGCTGAAAGTGCGACATAACTTATTACTAAATCATTATTATGTCGCCCACTTCGGGGCTTGAAGATTAGCAGACTTTATATCACCATAGGGCTTGTGCCCTATGTTAAAATATATCGCCTTTTCAAGGCTAAAAATAACGCAATTTTATCTTTTTATTTGAACTTGAAGTAAGAAGCATCTTAAAATAAAAATCATGAGAAAAATTTTACTTTTTTCAATATGTATAGCTTTAGGCATAACGGTGACGGCACAGCAAGATGCCCAATATACCCAGTTTATGTATAATAAATTGGCGTATAATCCAGCTTATGCAGGAAGTTTAGGAGCAATAACTGCGACTGGAATTGTACGTAGTCAATGGCTGGGTTTAGAAGGGGCTCCTAAATCTCAAGTATTTAATATTGATGCCCCGTTGTCTGATAATCGGGTGGGAGTAGGTTTAAATATAGCCCGAAATACCATTGGTATTGGCACGAATTATAATGCAGATATTTCTTATGCTTATCGAATCCCTTTGGGTAAAGGCAAAATTGGCGTTGGTTTACAAGGGAGTATTCGTTCCTTTAATGCCAATTATAATGATGATCGCTTAATATCCACTCAAGACATGACTTTAGATGCGAGTATTCCAGTTGGGCAACAAAATAAAATGACGCCCAATTTTGGAGCAGGCGTCTATTATAAAGAAGAAAAATTATATGTTGGTTTTTCTGTACCCAGACTACTAGAAAATAATATTGACTTTTCAGAAGATGCGACGGTTATTTCTGAATCTATTCGCCATTTCTATTTAATGGGAGGCTATTTATTTGACATTAATGAAAACGTACAGTTACAGCCGCAAGCTTTGATAAAATATGCTGAAAATTCACCTTTAGATGTTGATTTAAATGTCAATGCTATCTTCCTAAATAAATACATGATTGGCGCAACTTATAGAATTGGAGGTTCGAGTAGAGGCATTCCCGCGGAATCTATTGACATTTTATTCAGCACCCAAATTAATGAACATTTGCTTTTTGGCATTGCTTATGATATTACCGTATCAGAACTAAGAGATTACAGTAGTGGTAGTATAGAGGCAATGGTAAGATATTCTTTTGGACCTAAAAATACAGGAGAAAAAGAAGTAGAAGGCGATTATTTGAATCCAAGATTCTTTTAATAGCGTATAGTAGTTAGTCCAAACAGCAAGAAGCAAAAGAAAAGTTATAATCCTACTCAGGTAAAATGCCTGAGTCACATTAATTCTACTAGAACATTCCCAACATGAAGATACAACAAATAATGCTTTGTTTAATTCTATCGCTATTATGCCAAAAAAGCTTAGTAGCACAGACGGAAAACACGTCTACACTGGCGGCTGCCAAGGTTAAGCAAATTGAACATCCGAATATAAAAACTCAAAATACCTTTCGAATCAATTCTAAAAAATTAGAGTTTTCGCCTACCTATTATCAGAATGGGATTATCTATGTGACACTTGGCAAAGAAGGGCAAAAAATTGATGGGAATATTGGAGTTCCTTTTTTTGAACTATTCTATGCTGAATTAGACGGCGAAGGAATGCCAAGTAATCCTCAACCTTTTTCTGCCAAAGTCAATTCCATCACCCACGAAGGGCCAAGCACCTTTAATTTTACCGAAGATATTATTTACTATACGAGTAATAGTGCTAGTAAAAATACCAAAGGTAAAAAAACGATGAAGGTATTTGAAGCGAAAAAAGGAACCGATGATTGGGAAAATAGTCAAGCATTGCCTTTTAATAGTGATGAATATACGACCATGCATCCAACTTTGGCAGCAAACGGGCAAAGATTATATTTTGCTTCTAATCGACCCGGTGGTTACGGGGAAACGGATATTTATTATGTAGAAAATAATGGAGCAGGTTGGGGCGAACCCATTAATTTAGGCCCTTCGGTGAATACCAATAAAAGAGAGGCGTTTCCTTTTATTCATGAATCGGGCATGTTGTTCTTTTCTTCAGAGGGGCACGGAAGTATAGGGGGGTATGATATTTTTGCCGTCAATACTTATGAAAAAGAATTGGAAGAAATTATTCATTTAGGTCTACCATTTAATACAGAAAGCGCAGATTTTGGGTTGATTTTAAATCCTACAGGCACGCAAGGCTATTTTACTTCTGCTCGTTATGGTGGCTTGGGGCAAGATGATATTTATTTATTTGATGCACCAAATGGATTATTTGCAAAAGCTGCACCAACTAGCGAATTGGCAAACGTTACGGTAGTAGAGGAAGCAGATGGGGCAGTAATAGATAATGCAGGAGTATATATTTTTGAAAAAAACAAAAGTGGTTTATTTGGAGAAGAAGATTTATATGAGGTTGTTTTAGAAGGAAAAGCGGACAATCAAGATGAAATGGAAGTTCGGTTTGTGATGAAAAAAGAAGTAGGTGAACCTAATTTTTATACAAACCAAAAAGGAATGATTGAAACTACTTTAGCCGCAAATCAAGAATATTTATTATTAGTGACTAAGAAAGGATACGCTAATAAAGAGTTGCGATATTCTACTTTTGGACAACCTTCCCCTATGGAAATTAAAATTCCCCTAAGTACTAAAAAATGTGCTGCAATAAGTGGAATGGTCCAAGATGAAAAAACAGGAGTGCCCATTGCGAATGCTAAGATTTTTATAAAATCAAATTGTGATGGAACGACACAATTTGTCAGTACTGATGCGACGGGAAAGTATGAACAATGCTTGCCTTTTGGGTGTGACTATATTTTAGGTGCAGAAAAAGATGGCTTTAATATTGGGAATACTACGGTTTCTACGAAGAATTTAACCGATGACAAACTTCAAAAAAATATGCTATTAAGCCCTAATGGGAGACCATTCGTGGGTGTGCAAAATAGTTTGGCGAAAGGCTCCATTATTGTTTTAGAGAATGTGTATTACGATTTTAATAAATCGGCGATTCGAGCAGGTGCGGCCGAAGAATTGGATGCACTAGTCACCTTAATGCAAGAATATCCAAGTATGGAAGTAGAGTTAATGGCGCATACAGATGCTAGAGGAGATGCTGCGTATAATCGCAGTTTATCAAGAGAAAGAGCTCTCTCGGCTAAAGATTATTTATCCAGAAAAGGAATTGCTGCCGAAAGAATTAAGGCTAGAGGAATGGGAGAAGTAGCGATTCGAAATCATTGTGAAAATGGAGTGGAATGCTCCGATAAAGAACATGAATACAATCGTCGAACAGAAGTACGGATTTCTAAATTATCTGGAACTATAGGCGTTCGATATAGTGGCAAATAGCCATTTTTGCAAGGCGGTTATTACCTAGAGCCGCCTTGTTTGACTATCTTTTCATTCCGTCCAATCTCCTCTTTCTTTTGCTCGCCAAGAATCTTTCCATTCTAAATAGCATCTTATAAAACATTTAAAATACTTTTGTGGAAAATTTGAGCTGGAATAAAATACACGATACATTTTGTTTCTACTATATAATCCACTTTAGTTCACCTAAGTTTTACGAGTTAGACACTCAATAATTTGAACACTATAATCCGTGGGGAATTATACACAAAATGCCCAACTTATTTTTATGGGTTACTTAAATGAACTTAAATGACTAAGTGGTAGAAATTAATTTTGTTGATTCCACTCAATAAATTACTGACTAAAAAATCGAAAGCAGTGATAACCAAAATGGATGATTCCAAAAGTAAAATAGATGCGTATTGCGAAGTTCATACAACAACGCAATCCGATTTACTATACCAATTAGAAAGAGAAACTTACCTAAAAACCTTAGCTCCTCAAATGGCAAGTGGTCATTTACAAGGGCGATTATTAACGATACTCTGTCAATTAATCCAACCCAAAATAGCTCTGGAAATTGGCACGTTTACAGGCTATGCTTCCCTTTGTATCGCGAATGGTTTGCCCGAGAAAGGAGTGTTACACACGATTGAAGTCAATGAAGAATTAAGTTATATTAGCCATAAATACTTTCAAAAATCACCAGTAGGACAAAAAATAAAACCTCATATTGGCGATGCCAAAACAATTGTGCCAACCTTACCTTATCCTTTTGATTTTGTCTTTATAGATGCAGGTAAAAAAGATTATGCAGCTCATTTTGATTTAGTGATTGATAAGGTCCGTTCAGGCGGTATTATTCTAGCAGATAATGTTTTATGGAGCGGAAAAGTGGCAGAAAAAAAACTAGATAAAGCCACTAGAATTCTTCATGATTTTAATGAAAAAATCCAGCAAGACGAACGAGTAGAAAATGTATTATTGCCCATTAGAGATGGATTATTAGTGATTCGTAAAAAATAGATATGAAGAATATTACCATCCAAAAAGAAAACCACACCACCATTATTTTAATCAATCGCCCCGAAGTAAAAAATGCGGTCGATGGGCAAACGGCGCAAGAATTAGCCGATGCTTTTCGAGCGTATGAGGAAGATGATGATAGTTATGTAGCTATCTTAGGCGGTTTAGGGGACACTTTTTGCGCAGGTGCAGACCTCAAAGCCGTAGCCTCAGGTAATGGGTCGAATAAAACCGAACCAACAGGAGACGGTCCAATGGGACCATCAAGAATGTTGTTGTCCAAACCAGTCATTGCAGCTATTTCAGGTTATGCGGTAGCAGGTGGGTTGGAACTCGCATTATGGTGTGATTTAAGAGTGATGGAGAAATCGGCAATTATGGGTGTTTTTTGCCGTAGATGGGGCGTGCCTTTGATTGATGGTGGTACGATTCGGTTGCCTAGATTAATTGGGATGAGTCGAGCAATGGATTTAATTTTAACAGGGCGGCCTGTTAAATCGGAAGAAGCTTTACAAATTGGTTTAGCGAATAGAGTAGTAGCAGATGGAGCAGCATTAAATGTGGCTAAAAAATTGGCAGAACAATTAAGTGCATTTCCACAAAGGTGTATGCGCAATGACCGAATGAGTACTTATGAGCAATGGAATTTACCTTTAGAGACTGCTTTAACAAATGAGTTTAGGAAAGGCATAGAAACGATTAATTCTAAAGAAACAGTTATTGGTGCGACACGGTTTGCGAGTGGAAAAGGAAGACATGGAAACTTTGAGGATATATAAATTATTCCTCGGTCGTTTCCGTAAAATCAATCAAATACTAAATATCAGCCAGTGTGATTTCTATATCTAGAGAATACAAATAAATAGAACTATCTAAACCTTTTGCATTAGAAATTCGCCAAACATTTTCTTCTTGATAATCAGGTTTTGTTACCATCTTTTAGCATTTATTTATACAAAAATAATAAAAATTGGACAAAATTGATAGCCCCAACTAGACTCGCATCTTTTACCTCGGTACTTCAATCTGCTTAATAATATCCCCAACTACATCCTTCGTCTGATACCCTTCCATCTCTCGTTCAGGCGTTAAAATAATCCGATGATTTAGAACAGGATAAGCGACATATTGAATGTCATCAGGCGTCACAAAATCTCGCCCATTCATTGCGGCATAAGCTTTCGACGCTTTCATAACCGCTAAAGATGCCCTTGGAGAAGCACCTAAGAATAAATCACCATTGGTTCTTGTGTTATGAATAATGGCAGCAATATAATCTAATAATTCATCTTTAATTTGCACTTGCTCAATTAATGCTTGGCACTCTTTAATTTCAGTTGGCGAGAAAACAGCTTGGACATTTTGTTTTTGAGCAAGTTTAAAATCATTGCGAAAACGTCCCAAAATAGCTCGCTCTTCTGCTAAAGTCGGATAAGTTAAAGTGATTTTGAATAAGAAACGGTCTAATTGTGCTTCGGGTAATTTATAAGTCCCTTCTTGTTCAATTGGGTTTTGAGTAGCAATCAAAAAAAATGGGAAACTCATTAGGTGTGTTTCACCGTCAACCGTTACTTGTGCTTCTTCCATGACTTCAAATAAAGCGGCTTGCGTTTTAGCAGGTGCTCGATTAATTTCATCAATTAACACAATATTGGAAAAAATAGGGCCTGCTTTGAAGGTGAATTTTGCATCTTGTAAATTAAATACATTCGTACCCACCACATCCGTTGGCATTAAATCTGGTGTAAATTGAATTCTAGAAAAATTGGTGGCGATGGTTTGTGCCAATAATTTAGCCGTTAAAGTTTTAGCAATTCCTGGCACACCTTCTAAAAGGACGTGACCACTTGTAAACAAACCAATTAACAACTGTTCCATTAAATTTTCCTGTCCAATAATTACTTTTCGCAACTCTTGCTTGACCCGCTCGGCTGCATCTTGAACTTTGCTTAAATCCAGTCGATTTTGTTGCCAATAGTTCTGCTCTACTGTTGAAGATTCAGGAATCGTCGTTAAAGGGATTTCTGCAATTTCTTCTATATCACTTTCGGATAATTGATTTTCTTCCGCTTCTTTATTTAATTCATTTTCGTTAAAAGGCATAGACTATAATTTTAAATTGGTTGCAATGTTGCGATGTTGCAATGTTGTGATGTTGCGGTGTTGCGGTGTTGACTAATCGGTTAGAACATGGCAACATAGTAACATCGCAACCCCCTGCCCCCTCCTTACCGACAATTCTTATAAAAATAATCCGTCAATTTATGTAATTCTATTAAGGTTTTATCAGTCGTAAAGGTAGAACTTTTGATATTTTTTTGGATTAAAAACATTTTGGCAATCAATGTTTCTTCTATTTCTGAGGTATGGCTTAAGTTTTTGATAAACTGGGCTGTTTTATCTTGGGTGGATAATCTATATTTAGAACGAATAAAATTTTCTAATAAATCCATCTGCTGTAGGGCAATTCGACGATGGTTTTTACCTGTAAAATGCAAGCGACCAATCGTAGCAATAAATGCTAAAGATGTATTTTGATTGGGTGCCAAAACAGGTATCATGCGTTGCCGCCTTTTAGCCCTAAACAATAGATATAATAAGCCCAAAGATAATAAGAGATACCAAGCCCAAGCCAAAGGTGGTTGAGATAAAATATAATCTAATGGGCCATCCTTAGGCGTTAAAGGGTCATGACTCGCCCAATTTTTATTTCGCCCAATTGCTGCTGGAACATTGCTGAAGGCATCCCAATAAATGGTTTCCGTTTGAAGATGTGAAATTATTTTTTCGGTATAAGCTTGCCCATGCTTTTTGGTTTGATATAAATTGGTAAAAGCAATTGGTGAAGTTTGTAAATAAAAGGCACCTTTCCCATAGGGAAATAATGCCATATCTACGATAGAAGAATCTGGACTTTGGCTAATAACAACGGGATAATTTTCTTCGGTACAGAAAATGTGTGGAGGTAATTGTTGCCAATAAGTATTATAAATAACTTGGTCTTTGACATAAGGAAAGGAAAAGGCATTTGTTGCTTGTAAATCTGAATGCACAAAATTGGTGATAACTGCGGTGTCATAATAAACCGTATAATCTTCCCAATACAGCGTATCACAAGGCGGTAAAAACACTTCATCCATTAATAAATCAGGAATCGTTAAGCTAGAAATAAAAGCAGTATTTCCATTATCCACAAAAGCTAATAATTGCTCCACATCACTACTATCTAATAATAAAGCTTCTCCAATAAACACAAAACTGCTATTGGTGGTAGGATTATCAGGTAAACTTTTGGCTATTTTTTTATCTAAGGTGATAAAAGAGTCCGTAGCAACAGATTTTTCTACTATCTCTTTAATGACAAAAGTACCATAAGGTTCTTTGCTTTCTGTCTCAAAATCCATTTTCCAATCATGCTGTTTTGTATTGCTATTTTGGTAAACAAAGAAACCTAGTAATAGCAAGGCTATTCCTCCTAAGATAATCCAGCCTTGATTTTGTTTTTCTGATTTCAAGATATTATTTGTTTTAGGACTTATTTTTTAACGCAACATGCCTTGATTTTTATCGTGGATAGTTAGATACTTTTATTCATATAGAACATTATACAGGTGATTAAAAAATGATGAATATCCGTGTCCCTTTATTAATCCGTGTTATAAAAACTACTACCACGGATTAATAAAGGGACACGGATATTAGACAAAGTTGTGATTTTTAGTTAAATTAAT
>JAFMDF010000523.1 GCA_017857395.1 Bacteroidota bacterium
CTGTTAATCTTAAGACATCGGACAGTCAATACTCCCTAAGTTGTACTAGTTGTGGATAGTTAAGGATAGTACAAATAGTACATTTGATGCTTTTGATATAAATGATACATTAGTTCATTGTAGACTCTTCCTGTTAATCTTAAGACATCGGACAGTCAATACTCCCTAAGTTGTACTAGTTGTGGGTAATTAGAGATAGTACAAATAGTACATTTGATGCTTTTGATATAAATGATACTTTTAGTTGTTATTGCTTGTACTTGATAATCCTAAGACATCGGACAACCAATACCCCCTAAATTGTACTAGTTGCGGGTAATTAGGGATAGTACAGATAGTACATTTGATGCTTTTGATATAAATAATAGTCTTTACATTCCGATTATGAAATTTGGGCTAATTGCACCTCCCAAATTGTACTAACTGTGGGGTATTATTAAAAATTGGATAATTTAGAACAATATTAAAAGATGTTAAGGATAACCATGAAGTTGTACCAGTTGTGGGTTAGCTAAGAAGAATTTTTATTTTATTTAGTACTTAAGACTAAAATAATCATTTTTATAAAAAAAAATTAACTTTTTTTATTTATAAAGAGAAAATATTTAAAATTACTTTCTTACTTAAGTATTTTAATACTTACTTTTTATTACTTATTCTTTAGAGGTCAAAACTTTTTTTATTTAGATAGACCAAAACTCTAATAATAACAGGGAGTTAGAGGAAAGTTGTACTAGTTGTGGGTGCGTTGAGATTGTACTCAATGTGGGTTTTAATATAGGGGTAAGTTGTACTTCTTGTGGGGGATATTGGCTTTTAAGTTGTACTTCTTGTGGGATTAAGTTGTACTAGTTGTGGGATAATAAGCTAAGTTGTACTAGTTGTGGGTTGTACTAAGTTTTTATTCGGTACAACTTTTTATTATCTTTGTCACAGTACTACATCAATCGTTAAGTTAATTTTGAAAGCTACACACACATGAATTCTATAAACGAACAAAGAGTTGTAAAATTAGAGAATAATTTTGTTCTACAACAAAATTACAAAATGCCTGCCTTAGAGCAAAAAGTAATGCTCTGCCTAATTTCCAGTATAGATCCTAAAGCAGAACAATTTTATGAAAAGATGATTCCTGTTACAGAGATTCAATCTATGTTAACGGGTGAAGCATCCAAAAAGTGGGGTAGTTTTTATGACCGTTTAGAAGACCTGACTAAGCGACTTTTTGATAGTGGTGTTATTCTAGAGTCTGAGTTAATGAAGAAAGTCAAAAGTAGAAGACGATTTTTTGAAATTATTGAACCAGCAAGAAATGAATCTGGCTCTACTTGTATTCGATTTGTTTTTTCTCGATGGATGGAACCTCATCTATTGAACCTAAAAAAATATGTTCAATTTCAGTTGAATGAGGTGGTTCCTATGAAGAGTGGTCATTCTATCCGAATTTATATGATGTTACGAGCTTTTCGAGATTCAAAGAGGTCATACGAGAAGGTTAGCAAGAAATCTTATACGTTGGAAGATTTGCAACATAAATTATTACTTCATGATAAATATACGGGTAAATATGGACCTTCGAATTTTCAGAAAAAAGTAGTTGATAAAGCAATAGAAGAAATTAATGAATGCAGTCCTACTATTTATGTTACTCATGAAAAGATAAAGACAGGACGAAAATTTACGGGTTTTGAATTTACTATTTTTGATGTGCCGAGGAAAGAGAACGTTTCGGAGAAGGATATAGAATCGCTTACCAGAGCGGAGTTGATAGCCTACGAAACATTAATTGAATTTGGTGTCTTTCCTGGGATTGCTTTTCATAGAGTATTACCAGAAATTAAAGGAGGACTTTCTGCTGGTTTCGAAGATGTATTTGTTAATTATCTAATTAAGTATATCAAAGAACGGGCTAAGATTAAAACACCTGGTACTTTAGTTAAGTGGGTGCTTAATCCAGAAGTTACAGGGAAGGAAAAAGCTTACCTTGTAAAGATAGGAGAACAAGTTCGAGAGTATGCTAAAAAAATGCAGAAAGATAAGCCTGTAAATTTTGAGAATCGAATGGAAGCTAAAGGCATGACGAATGCTGAATTTGAAGCTTTAAAAGAGAAGTAGTTTTAGGACAAAAGAGAAAACCAATAGGGTAGGGGAGTAGTCATTAATTTTGGAATACTTTATTGTTAACCTTATTCACGGAACTTAAACTAATTTAAACATGGAAGTTTTAAACTTTGATAATTTTGACATTAGAACCAGAGAGGACGAAGGAGAAATTTTATATTCTATTATAGATGTAATTGGCGCGGTAAGCGAGGCTAGTAATCCTAATCGGTATTGGTCAGATTTAAAATCAAAACTTATAGACGAAGGATATCAACCTTACGAAAATATCGTAAGGTTGAAATTGGTAGCATCTGATGGTAAAATGAGGCAAACAGATTGTGCCAATCGAGAAACAATCTTACGTTTAATTCAATCTGTTCCATCTCCAAAAGCAGAACCATTCAAACAATGGTTGGCTAATGCAGGTAATCAATATATCGAAGAAACGGAAGACCCTTCAATTTTGGCAGAACGCTATAAAGATGCGCTTCGTCAAAAAGGCTATGATGATAATTGGATTTTAACTAGAATCAGAAGTGTTGAGATTAGAACTCAATTAACAGAGGAGTGGCAAGATAGAAATGTAAAGGAGGAAGAGTTTGCTTTTTTGACTAATGATATAATGAAAGGTACTTTTGGTTTGAGTACCAAAGAGTATAAAGCGTTGAAAGGATTGGTACGACAAAATCTTAGAGATAATATGTCCACGATGGAATTGGTTTATACCATAATGGCAGAGGAGACGACGAGATTATTAGCAATTAAAGATGATGCACAAGGTTATAGAGAAAACCGAGACGCAGCTAGAAAGGCATCTAATATTGCAAATGATTCTATGAAAAGATTTGAACAGAAAACTGGTTTGAAAGTGGTAACTAGTAATAATGCTTTGAACAAGGGATAATTATGACAGACCTAGCTACGAAAACCGCCGCTTAAGCCCGGATTTGATGCGTTTTATGGTTTTTTGAATCAAAGAAGAGCGCATTCTTATTATCCTGATTATATCGTTCTACAAAGGCTTTCAAAGCAGATAGGCTAAAAATATTGCCTATATATTGTTGTTGTGTGTTTTGACTTTTGTTCAATTTACCCACTTTGGCGCCTTAGAAATTTCTGCTGCTAATTTCTCCTTTACCTTTTTAATAGCCGAAGTCAATTCCTCATCCACAATAGGCCGTTCCTCCAATTTATCATTTACTAAATCATAAAACTTCCCATTTTGATATAATTTATATCGTTCGGTTCGAGCAAACTGATTGCGAAATTTATTGACCCTTTTGCCCCATTGTGGGTCATAATGCACGAATACATCGGTTCTATCGCTATGCTTTTTACCGACCAATAAATTATAAAAACTTTTACCATCCACCGACTCGGTTGCACCGACCATTTCTGCTAAAGTAGGGTAGAAGTCACTAAATTCAATTAATCCATCATACACTTGTCCCTTTTTTATTTTTGCAGGCCAATAGGCCAACATCGGAACATGGGTACCTGCATCGATGGTATTGCCTTTTGCACCGACAAGTGTTCCTGTATTAGTCTCGGTCGAAATGCTATAATGTGTTCCATTATCACCTGTAAAAATAAGCAGAGTATTTTCGGCAATCCCTTGTGCTTCTAATTCATCGACAATTTTGCCAATAATTTTATCGGTATAAGCAACCATATCCTTAAAATGGGCCGGATTCTTTTTATACCGTTTGGATGCATCTACCCACTCTTTGGAATCGGGTGTAGGTACAAAAGGGTCATGTACTAAAATCATTGGATAATAGAGAAAAAAGGGATTATCCTTTTGTCGTTTTATAAAACTTATCGCATAATCAGATACAACATCAGGCCCATAAGCATCTTTATTTCGAGGTAAAACTACTCCATTTTGTTCGATTAATGGATTGGCAAAACGTTCTCCTTCTTTTCGATGCTTGGTCAGTTGCCATAAACAATATTCCTGAAAACCAAAATGATGCGGGCGAGCATTATCTGTACATCCAGGAAGGCCTTGTGCTAAACCATTCAATTGCCATTTTCCAACGATGCAAGTGGCATAGCCTGCTTCTTTCATGACATTTCCAAAAGTTTTTTCTTTAGGATTGAGGTGCGTGAAATAGTCGTAATTCCGAAAATTATATTTACCCGTCATTATTTTGACTCTCGAAGGCGTGCATAAAGGTTGAGAAATCGCTTTCGTAAATCGAATACCACGATTGGCTAATCTGTCTAAATTAGGTGTGGAATAGGATTGACTGCCATTGGCACTTAAACATTCAAAACCCATATCGTCTGCCATGATTAGAATGACATTGGGACGTTGATTTTGGGTAGTACGATTAACCGATTCTTTTGGTAAGCTACTACATGCTAAGGTAAATAGGCAACAGCTAATTAGAATATATCTATGGTATTTCATAAAAAAGTATTTGGGAAAATTAATTGATAGGATAATTTATTAGAGCTAAGGAAAAAATAAAACGGATAACTACGCTAGGTTCGCCCAAAATTAGTTAATAAAATAAAATATTATCAAAATAAT
>JAFMDF010000524.1 GCA_017857395.1 Bacteroidota bacterium
GATTGATAAGTTTTGATATATACCAATTGGCAAATTCTTCATAATTGATTACGTAGTTGAAAAGGAAATTTTGCATTTCTAAGCTTGCCTTTTCTTTTTCATAGTTAAACGCTATTAGGTATTGATAATTTTCATCTCCAACCTGATGCTCTAACTCTGGATTTTGATAAACGATTTCTTCTAATTTATTGAGATTTAATTCATTACCTAAATATTTGAGGAAAACGGGATTCATGTGCTTTTTTCTTAGTTTTATTGAGTCTTATTGCTCAACCGAATCAATTCCATTAATCAGCCTGTATAACTAAAAATCACCCCCGAACCTCCTCAACTCCAGAACCTGACCGCTCCCATCCAATCTCATAAACCACAAACCACGCAACAATCAAAGCAGACAACAGAAAATATCCAGCCATTAAAACAGTCCCACCAGTCACCAATTCATCCAATAAAAACCAATCGCCTGTACTATAAATAATGCCCAAACCAACTAAAGATTTGAGTGCTTCCATCCAAATAGCATTCGGGTCTCTGTCCATTAAAGTGGTAAAACTATAAATCACTAAAAACATAAAAGCGCCGTAGATAAACAGGTCTACTCTTGGAATATCCGCAATTTTTAATAGCATGTGAATCAATAGGGCATTCATTACTAAATACTGTGTCCAAGACCAGATAGTCAAAGCGGTAGACGCTTCCGTATCATATTTGACAAAGCTTTCTGGTGAGGAAGAAGGCACTGGGTATTTATCCAGTACATCGGCAGGTCGCCAGCCAGTTGGCATAAACCAGATGCGCAATTTATCCACAAAATTATTAGTCCGCCAAGCATCTTTTGCTAGTAACCAAACATGCTGAAAATTTATTTTAATCGGATTCCAAGTATTGACTTGGCGAGTAACGCCATAGACACAAGGTTCTTCGTCGAGTTCTTCTTGAAAAGTGCCGAATAGTCTATCCCAAATACAGAAAATAGCAGCCAGATTTCTATCTAAATAAATGGGATTAATGGCATGATGTACTCGATGTTGAGAAGGCGTTACAATGATGTATTCCAACCAACCTAACTTACCAATATGCACGGTATGATACCAAAATTGCATAAATAGATGTAAGGGGGCAATCACGCCAATTACTTCTGGTGGTAAGCCCAATAATGCCGCAGGAAACAAAAAGATAAAGCCTAAACTAACAAAACTAGAAATACTCTGTCGCAAAGCGACTGCCAAATTAAACTCTTCACTAGAATGATGCACCACATGCCGATTCCAAAAAATATTGATGCTATGATTGAGTCGATGACTCCAATAACTAGCAAAATCTATCGCAATAAAGCTTAATAAATAGACCAGCCAAGTCGTTTCAATTTCCACCAAAGCGACTTTATTATGCACCCAACTATAACTGATAATGACGATACTCAAGCCTAAAATACTTTTTAAAGTATTGGTGTTTCCAGAGCTTAAACTCGAAATCGTGTCCATACTTCGAAAGTTAAAGCTACCTTTGAAATAGGCGTAAATGGCTTCGATAATAATGAGTACCACAAAACCGGGGATGGCGTATAAAAGGACTTGTGCGTAAGCTTCCATGATGACTATAATTTAGGATTTAAAAACTAATCTTAAAAATACGGATTTTGCTACAGGATGACAAGAATATTTAGGTCTAAATATTCTTGTCATCCTGTAATTATCTCCGTCCAAAGAGGCAAATTATTAGACATCTGAGCTGTTCGCCAAAAGGTTTTATAATAAAAGGTTTTGCTTTTAAATTCCCTTTTTTCGCCGTTTTTATTAAAGAAGTGCGTTCGTTTAATCATAGGGCGATACGCATCTACATCTTCAAAACGAAACACCGATTCAAAGAAATCAAAAGCGCCACCTTGATTGGTCAAAGAAAGATTGTCATCGCCTAAGTGAAAAGCCATTTGGTTATAATAGCGGGATTTGGTAAAATTAGAGGGTACTTTTAAGGAAGGAATCTGCTTAAACACTCCACTTTCCGCTATCATGTATAATTCTTTTGCACTCAATTTAACAGTTTGTAAAGTCCCCAGTAAAATCACATTTTTTGACCAAACCGTATTAATACTAGTTCTCCGTTTCCAAAAATCTAGGATACTTTGCAGTTCGGTTAATCGTTCTTTTTTAGTTTGGCGTTGCCCAAAAACTAGGTGAATATTGCAGAGAATTAAGCGTTTATCTTCAATTTTAAACCCACAATTAAAAGGTGGGCGCAAGAGTTGTACCGCAGGTTTATACTGAAAATGACCTTGTTCATCTCTAGACTGAATAGAAGGTAAAATCAAATCACTAATGATACCGCCTTGTATCGCCTTTCGTTTATCAAAAAAATAACCCAGTCGATAATCATTTCCACCAAAACCTAGCGCCGTGTCGCTATAAATATAATCCCAATGTTCGCCTAAAAAATATTTAAGCTCGTCTAAGATTTTAAAATCGCCGTAAATTTCTTGAATGGCGACAATGTCAAATCGGGAAATAATAGTCGCAATATAAGCAATCGCTTCTTCTGTACGAGCGCCATATTTATCACCACCCAATTCTAAAATATTCCAAGAAGCGACTAATAAATTGCCCGTTAGAGATTTGGTTGGAATGTCTCTAGTCAATTGCTTTCTTAAAGTCAGTAAACGGTCTTTGATGCGCGGGTCTTTCATTAGTTCATCAAAAGGGCTTAACTTCTTGATGGTTAATTCTGTCTCGCCCCCTTTTTGGATAAAAATAAAATCACCGCCTTCATCCCCTACTTCATCAATCGCCCCAAATTGTGGTTTTTGATTGACTCGACTTTCTGTAATAATTTTATTCCGAATTCCTGCATAGAGTTCAGAGGCAGATAAAAAAGGCTGTTTGTTCCGCTTTAAAAAATTACTCAATTCTTTAAAAAATACGGATTGGTCAGGTACTTCTTCTTTGACACCACTCGTAATTGCTTTTCGACTTCTAGCACTATACAAGACCTGAAAATCTTTACTCGCATCTTGCATGGCGCTCCGATTCATCAATAAAGCACCGCTAAAACAAGAATCGGAAATAACCAAAACGTGTTGACAATCATAAGCCATTAAGTAGTCTTGTAACGTCGAATTAGATATCCAAGCGGACCTTGCTCTAATTTTAGCATCTTTGGGCAACCAGAATCCGCGATTTCGTTTTTCATCCCAATGCCCATGTCCCGCATAAAAAATTAAGAGGCTGTCTTCTTTTTCCAATACCTGTTCAAAACCATCCAATGTATCCAAAATATTACTGCGAGTAGGATTTTCTAGAAAGGTAATGTCTTCTTTTAAGAAAGTATATCGAGTATGTAAAATCCGTTCTATTTTTCGAGCATCTTTGACAGGGAGTTCCAAGGAAGGGAAGTGTTTATAGGCAGATACACCAATAACTAAAGCATAAAATTTTCCTTGCTCCATACTGCTATTTTCCGCCTTCCGCTTCACAACTGCACGAGTATCATTATTCTGTATTTCTGCCATAGAGGGTCATCACTTATATGTTTACAAAATTTCAATAAAGATACAAAAAGTTTATATTTTTACCAATTTAAACATATACTTTTATTTATAATATTTTTAGAATATCAAATATAGAAAAAATATGTGGGCGGACATAAAAAGTTTTGATTTCCAATAGACAAAAGAGGCCGGAAGTCAGACATAAAAAATCTATCTATCGGTAGACAGTTAATCTTTTTTCTCAAAAATCAGACTAATTTATATTGTTTTTAAAGATAGAAATCCTTAACTTTCAAGCTTATTAGTATTTTCTAAAAAAGTTTTCTTATAAAAATAATAGCTGTTAAATAAACTTCCTCCATATCACAAGATTCTTACCAATTGGTTATTTCACTTAACCTTACTATGGTCTGTTTTCCTTTTTTCTGGTTATGTAGATAGTGAATTCTTAACCTTACCTACCGACTCCAAAATAGAGTTAGTTGAATTTCAAACACCTAATTCTTGTGCCGCTGTTTTTCAACAGCATACGGCTCGATTAACTTTGTATAAGCAAGCATTCCCCTTAGGCTTTTATCCAAAAGCAGCCTTAATTGCCTATAATCGACTCCAAAAAATACAATTTATTGCTTGGGAGAAAAAAGGGTATGCTTTCCCGTTTTCGTTTGTTTACTTACCTATTAAAGTTATTCCTAGAAATTCAAAAGAAGTTTCGTTGATTCCACTACTTGGCTAATTGTATAGCATTTGTAGTTTGGGCTTCTAGCCAGAGTAACATCTTTTCGTCTCCTAAATTTTCCTACTCGGACTAGAAGTCCAAGCTACTTTTATTCGTCAAATAATCTAAAAAATGAATCGGTTCAAACAAATATTGAAGCGATTATTATTAATTGCTTTAATTCTTTTGGCAGGCCTTGGAGTCGGTTTAAGTGGAGGTATTCCCATCCCCAATATTGGCAAAAGAAGAGATAAATCAGAAATTAATAACGAGTCCGTAGAAGCGGAAGCTACTACTACAAAAGTGACCGCAGCGTTGCGAGGCTAAAACTTTAAAATATGAAAATAATTAAGAATATACTCAAAATTATCGACAAGTTTATCTAACCAGTTGAGAATAAAAAGAGATTCTCCCAAAAATTGCG
>JAFMDF010000525.1 GCA_017857395.1 Bacteroidota bacterium
GCCCTGCTTTTCTTAATTTTATTTTTATCCTTTTTTTTAAGCGAACCTAGCGGTAATACTCATGAAATAGCCGCATTAACTATATTTACTATGTGTAAAAAGCTATGACTATGTGTTAAGAAAGACTTGAAGTGCCCATTAGATTTTAATAAAAACCTTGATTAAAAAATATGCAAGCAACTAAACCTAATCCCATCGCTACAAATAGATTAACCGCCCAAGAAATCTTGGCGAAACTAATTGCCTTTCCCGTTTTAGGTGGTCAAAGTAATTCCAAAATTGCCGATTGGATAGAGAATTACCTAATCGAACATGGCATTTTTTTTCATAATGTCTATAATGCCGAGCGTACCAAGCGTTGCATTCATTGCAGAATAGGCCCTTCGGTGGATAATGGAGTCGTTCTTTCTGGGCATACGGATGTCGTTCCCGTAGAAGGGCAAGATTGGCATACGGATCCTTTTGAGATGATAGAAAAGGAGGGCAAACTATATGGTAGAGGAACTTGTGATATGAAAGGATTTATTGCTTGTTGTTTGGCATGTTTACCAGAGATGATAGCAGCAGATTTAAAAAAACCAATTTATTTTGCTTTTTCTTACGATGAAGAAATTGGTTGTTGGTCTGGACATGCTTTGGCTAAGGATATAATGGATACCTATTCCGAAAAACCTCGATTTGCTATTATCGGAGAACCTTCTGAAATGGAGGTCGTTACGGGGCAAAAAGGAATGGGGACTTTAGAAACAACTTTGACTAGTCGAGGCGCACATAGCAGTAAAATTTATACAGAAGCAAGTACTATTTTTGAAGCGGCTAAATTAGTAGGTTGGTTAGAAAATAAAATGGAGGAATTGATTGTGAATGGGGAAAAGGATACTCGATTTACACCACCTCATACTACTTTGCACGTTGGGAAATTCAATGGCGGTATTGCTCATAATATTGTAGCGGATAAATGTACGATTGTCTGGGATTTACGAACGTTACCCAAAGATGATTCTACCGCAATCGTGAATGAATTTAAGGCTTATTGTGCCAAACGAGCCGCCATTATGCGTAAAAAAGTGCCCGAATTTAATATTACAAACAAAGAATGGTTTCCGTTAGTTGTACCTTTAGATACGCCTGATGATGCACCCGTCGTCAAATTTGTGCAGCAATTGACCGATTCTATGATTATTAATGCAGTATCTTTTGCTTCCGAAGCAGGACAATTTGCAGCAGAAGGATTTGAGGCGGTTATTTGTGGACCTGGTTCTATTGAACAGGCGCATCGAGCAAATGAATTTATTGAGGTGGAGCAGTTGGAGAAAGGGGTTTTGTTTGTGCAAAAATTGATAACCAAACTTAGTTAGAATTTAAAAACTATAATAATCAGCGTCAAAATATGCACTCAAAAATCCATCAATTCTGGCAATGGTTTACCCATAACGAAGCCATTTTCCGCAACGAACATACCGCAGAAAAGGCAAAAGAAATGTTGGATAACCAAATCCTTTCTTTTGGCAGATTTGCTTGGGGGATAGATAAAGGTTTACAAAAATCTTATGCTTTTAGATTCTCTCCTAATAACGATAAACAGCTACTGGCACTTAGTCAACAAATCGTCAAATTAGCGCCCAATTTACCGATGTGGGAATTCGAATACTGTCTGCCAGCAGAACCAGATTGGGATTTTAAATTCCAAATGCTGAATAATCTAATTGTTTTGCAGACTTTTGATGCGGCTGAATGGCAATTTATCCTTATTGAAGAAGAAGATTATAGAGTAAGTATAGAAATTAAAGCGGATAATTTAGACACTTTAGATATGGATGATAAAATGATAGCAATTAGTCGTGCAGTGAATAAATTGGTTGGAGAGGAATTGCGCATAAAAGAAGTGTACGGCGTTAAACCCGTGCATCGGTTTGACCAAAGAGACGAAGAATGGGTGTATCCGATGACGGAATTTCGAGAACGATTTCTTTATTTTATTGAATGATAAAATCGTAGTTTGGGCAAGATTCCCAAGCTACTTAATACTTTGATTACCTTTAATTTATACGCAATCTTGAAATTGATAATTATGAAAAATAACATCCTTCTTTTTGTAGTAATAACTACTTTATCCTTTAGACTCCAAGCACAACAAATAGAAACCTACGACTATTTTCGGCAAGATAAAGACATGATTACCCAAGGCGTGCAAGCGATTTTAACCTGTAATGGATTATTTACATCCAATAGAACTATCGAACAAGTCTACGACCAAGAATTAAAATATTTACCGCAACCGATTGGCACTGCAAAAGGAGGGGATTATAAAATTGATTACGAGCGAAAAACAGTGGCTATAGGTTTGCCAGGAGGCGTTCCTGTCATGCGAGCTGTTTATAGAGAAGGAATAGGCTGTGTCATATTGGCGCCTGACCAAACTTTTGAGGTTATTGACGATTTGCCGATTCAGACTTTACCAATTTTAACGGATGATGCTTCCAAAATCGCTTGGCCTGATGGCGATTTAGTACCAACCATTAATTTGCCAAAAGGCGTAAAAGCGACGGAATTATTGGCTGCTTCTGACTGGTCTTTTAATCGGAGTACACCAGAGCAAAATACGTTAAGTTTAATCGTCGTACACAAAGGAAAAATTATCCACGAAAGATATGCAGAAGGGATTAATAAAGATACGAAGACTCGTACTTGGTCAACCGCTAAAAGTATTGCCGCTACCTTATTTGGCATTTTGTCTGACCAAGGAAAAATGCATTTAGATAAGCCTTTAGGTTTTGATTGGTTGCCAAAAATTAAATCGCCTGGAACAGATGATCCTAGGAATGAAATCACTTTGCGGCATGTCTTGAATATGTCTAGTGGTTTGTATAATGTGGATAGTCATGTACGCCGAGCAGAATATTCGACAGGTTCTGGATTGGCTTATTGGGCAGGGGCAAGTTCTGTAAAGGGTGCTTTAAATCGAGGATTGATTCGCAAGCCTGGGACTTACTGGGATTATGAAAATTATGAGACTTTATTAGCAGTTTATGCCATGAAAAAAGCATTGGGCGGAGATGCTAAAACCTATATGGAATTTCCGAGAAAAGCCTTATTAGATAAAATTGGGATGCGGAATACTTTTTTAAGTACGGACCGTTTTGGCGATTTTATTTTAAGTAGCCAAGTGTATACCAATGCTAGAGACTTAGCTCGGTTTGGGATTCTATACCAACAAAATGGACTATGGAACGGGGAAAGAATTATTTCCGAAGACTGGATAAAGTTTGTCCGAACACCGGCACCTTCAACGGCTAAAATTGGCAATTTTTATGGTGGCCAATTTTGGTTAGTACCTGATGATAGAACCGATGTTCCGAGAGATGCTTATGCTACGGCAGGGAATCGAGGTCAGTATGTGATTATTGTACCTTCGCATGATTTGGTGATAGTTCGGCGGGGTTTAGATTATGGACGGCAAGGATTTAATCGTTGGGATTTGACTCGGGAGGTTTTGAAAGCTTTTAGTGAAGAATAAATTTTGGCGTTTTGAGAATCTTTACAAAAAAAAATAGGATGCAAAGATTATCGAAGACCTAAATTATTAGCTATTCAAATCATTTATTATGCATAATATAATAATTCCTGAATCTAAACTCCTGAAAAAACATATTTTAAGTTTCAACACTTTAAATAAATCGGAAACTAAAAACGGATTAAGTTATTATGCTTTTCCGCAGAGAGGTATTTCCATCGGATTTTTTAAACAGGCACAAATAGAAATTGATAATAACGAACTTATTATCTCAAAAAATGAAAATCAAAAACCGAAAGCAATTTTATTGGGTAAATTTGTCAACCCTTTAAAAATAACTTATACCGATTTTGTAGAGAAAATATCTATTCATTTTACAGAAGTAGGCATACATTATTTTTTTAGTAATTATTTTACAACTTTTGCCCCTGAATCAGTTCAATCTATTGATTTAGATGTATTTAATAAGGATTTAAAAGATGTATTTTTGGTAGATAAAACGCAGCAAATTCAATTTTTAGAATCCTTTTTACTGCAACAATTTCAGCCAATTGCCTTAGATATGGTCGAAAGAGCCATCGCATTAATTTGGAAAAATCCATCCATCCAAACTAAAAAAATGGCTCAACAATTATTTGTGGCGGAAAAAACGCTAAATCGCCAATTTCAAAAATATGTAGGTTGCACCACTTCTAATTTTAAACGTATTGTGCGATTTAAGAAAGTAATGAATGATTATTTTGAAAACCCTCGCAAAAGTCTAATAAAGATTTGTTATGATAATGATTATTATGATGCCTCCCATTTCTACAAACAAATAACACAAACTACCAATTTAAATCCTAAACTTTTCTTTGATAAAGTGCAAAAAAAAGGCTTAGAAAATCACGTTTATATCATTGGTTAATTGTCCTTTTTGTACAAGTTAAATTATTGTAATATAATTAACTTTGTTAAAAGGCAGTAACCCACGCTTATTCATAGAGGTAGGACAAATTTAAATTTTAACCTAAACTAATAGTGTTTATTATTCAATATGTTATTAGTCGAAGGTATTATCAAAAATAAAGTTTGTTCTACACTCACCCTAATGGAAAATATCAATTTTTTT
>JAFMDF010000526.1 GCA_017857395.1 Bacteroidota bacterium
CATACAAATACCTCAAGAACTAATTATACGATTGATAGGATTGAAAAAATAAATGATAGTCCAAATTTAAAAAACTTAATAATAAACTTAGCGAATAACCATGAAGAAGAAGTGCAAGAAAGCTACACTACGGCAATAAATAAAGTAGTTGTAGCAGAAGGCTATAAATTAGAGAAAATTGGAAATTCTTTTGAAGTTATTGGTGCAGAAGAAGGCGAAGAAGTAATAGAAGTTGAAGTAACTTTTGAGCAAATTCAAGCGCAGATACTCGAAATCTTAGATAATGCAAAATTTTCTGTTTGGGTTGCAGTAGCATGGTTTACAAATAAGCCTTTATTTCGCAAACTTGTCGAATTGAAAAAGAGAGGAATTAATGTTAGAGTAATCATGGTTGATGACGATATAAACAGAAAAAATGGCGCTCCAATTGAAAGAGAATTTGATAGTAGAAGAATACCAATGAAAGGATATTTTGGCAATAATAAAATGCACAATAAATTTTGTGTAATTGATTTAAATACAGTAATTAATGGGTCATATAATTGGTCAAATGCCGCAGAGTATAATGATGAAAACATAACTGTAATTAGAAGTAGAAAAGTTGCAGAAGAGTTTGCATCAACATTTATAAAATTAAGAACAGAATGAATACAGAGCCTAACATTGCATAGCTTTTCAGCAGCACTATGCGTGCTGCCGAAAAGCTATGCGAGACCGTTCGCTGCAAGATGAAAAAAAACAAAAATTACGTAATCAAAAGAAAATTCAAAATATGTATACAGCAGAAATAAGCCGACAAAACCCAAGTTGCTTTTTATTTGTAATTGACCAATCAGGTTCAATGTCAGATAACATAAGCGGACAAGCCAAACCAAAAGCACAAGCCGTAGCAGATGCAATAAACAAATTGCTATCGAACTTGACTATCAAATGTGCAAAGTCAGAAGGTGTTAGAGATTATTACCACGTTGGAGTAATTGGATATGGGGCATCTGTTGGAGTGGCATTCACAGGAGGTTTATCAGGCAAAGAGTTAGCCCCAATAAGTGAAATAGCCAATAATCCAGCAAGAATAGAAGAAAGGGCTAAGAAAGTTGACGATGGTGCAGGTGGATTAATTGACCAAAAGGTAAAATTTCCGATTTGGTTTGACCCAACAGCAAATGGAGGTACTCCAATGAATGAAGCCTTTAGATTGGCTAATAATATTCTTGATAATTGGCTTGAACTGCATCCTGATTGTTTTCCCCCTACTGTCATTCATATAACAGACGGTGAATCTACGGACGGAAACCCTGAAGAAGAAATGCAAAAGACTATTGGAAAAAGTTCAAGCGACGGGAATTTATTACTTTTCAACTTACATGTTTCAAGCAATCCAAATGCAAAAACAGTAGAATTCCCAAGTAACAATGAAATCTTACCTGACCAATATTCACAAATGCTATTTCAGACGGCTTCACCATTGACTGAGTTTATGGTTTCAATAGCCAAGAACGAATACGAATTAAATGTATCAGATACATCAAAAGGATTTGTCTTAAATGGCGATTTAGCATTAATCATTACGGCTCTTGATATTGGTACAAGACCAAGTAATTTAAGATAATGGTCAAAGCAAAAATAGTATCAGAATATAAGCTACCAAAGGCAGGTAACACAAATGATGAATGCGAAGATGCTTATTCCTCAAAAAAAACAAGGCAATCATTAAAGGTCTTTGTTGCAGACGGAGCAACTGAAAGTTCATTTGCAAAAGAATGGGCAAATTTACTTTCTAATGATTTAACAAAAATAAGAAGCTTTTCATTGAGAAGTATAATAAGACGATTGCCTAAAATTCGTAATGAATGGAAAGAGCAAGTTAGCAATAAACCATTGCCTTGGTATGCTGAAATTAAATTGGAAAAAGGAGCATTCTCAACCATTGTTGGGCTATGGATTAATTATAAGAAATCCTCTTTTAATTGTTTTGCCATTGGTGATTGTTGCATTTTTCATATGAGAAATGATGAAATATTAACCTCATTTCCAATAGAAGAGGAAATTGAATTTTCAAAAAATCCATTTTTAGTTTCGACAAAGACAGATGATGATGACAAAATAATAGAACACTTTCGAGAGCTCATAAATCAAAAGATTAGAAAAGGAGATTATCTATTTGTGATGTCCGATGCTTTAGCTTGTTGGTTTACGAATAGAACAAAAGCAAACGATAAACCATGGGAAATCTTAATTGGATTTACAGAAGATAGCTCGAATAAATCATTTGAAGAATGGTTAAAAAAGAAGCGTGATGATAAGGAAATAAAAAATGATGATACAACTTTATTAACTATAGAAATTTCATAATGTCATTACCAAGAGGAGATGAATACAATCAAGCGGTACAAAATCCAGCGATAAGTTTTGCTGACATAGAACTAAAAAATTCTATTGTTGAAACTACTCCATTAGGATTACCTAAGCCTTATTCAGGTGGCTTTACGACCACTTACAAACTAAAAAATTCAAGAAAAAATTGGGCAGTTAGATGTTTCACAAGAGAAATAAAAGACCTCGATAAAAGGTATCAATCTATTGGAAGGTTTACAGATTTAAATAATTGTTCATTTTTAGTTGATGCTAAATACATTCAGAACGGAATAAGAATAAGAGGAAATTATTATCCAATTATTAAAATGGATTGGCTCGAAGGAGAGCCTTTAAATATTTATATTGATAAAATCTACAATCAGAAAACAAAATTAGAAAGTTTACTTCAAGAATTTGTTACGTTAATTAACCAATTAGACAGTTTTGGAATTGCTCATGGAGATTTGCAGCATGGCAATATTATGGTTAAAGGAGGAAAACTATTTCTAATCGATTATGACGGAATGTATTTTCCTGATTTAGCAAATCTGAATGTAAATGAATTAGGACACCCAAATTTTCAACATCCACGAAGAACTTCAAAAGACTACAATAAAACAATTGACAGATTTTCTGCAACTATTATATATACTGCAATTAAGGCGGTGAGTATAAATCCAAACCTTTGGAGAAAGTATGAAAACGGAGATAATCTATTATTCAAAGGAAGTGATTTTATTAATCCGCAAAATTCACCATTAATAAAAGAACTTGTTGGTTATTCTGAATTAATAAGGCTTACAAATAATATCGCTGCTATTTGCACTTTAGAGTTCAGAAAGATACCGTCACTTAGTGATTTCATTACAACAACTATTGCTTATTCTACCGTCGTTCTTCCTCAAATGACTACAGTAAGAAGTGCCTACGTGGTGTTAGACGGAAAACAAAAAGGGAAATTGTTAGAACACGTTGGAGAGAGAGTTGAAGTAGTAGGAATGATAGGAAGTAGCAAAAGCGGAAGTACTGTTAATAAGGACCCCTATTTATTTGTCAATTTTGGAAGTTTTCCGAACCACACTTTTACAATTGTTCTTTGGAGTGAAATTTTATTTGCATTAAGGAAAAATGGAATTGAACCAACAAACTTAGTTGGAAAATACGTTTCAGTAACAGGAGTATTGAATGTTTACAATAGTGAATATAGAGGTATAACTACTTCACGACCACAGATTGCATTAGATTCAGTTTCTCAAATTCAAATATTGGAAAATAGTAAAATAGCGGATGATAAATTAAATTATAGACAAATTATCAGTTCTCCAAAACCAAGTCCTACACCTAAGAAATCAGTAGCCGATGAAGATTTTTGGGATAACTATTTAAAGAATAAACCCGTTACTCCCAAGCCAAAGCCTCCAGTAGTTGTGAAGAAACCTCAACCTGTTGTAAGAAGTTCTCCGACTTTGAGTACATATACAAATACGACAGTAAAGAGCCCTCCGAAAACTACAACTTCTAATTCAACAAGTAGTGATAGTGGATGCATGATGCCAATAATAATTGGGATTGTTGGAGCATTAATAGTCGGGGCATTATCTGAAAGTGGAGGTGGTGCAATAATTGGATTTATTATAGGAGGTTGGATAGGATTGTCGTTCTCAGATTAAAAAAAGAAGTCGAGTAGGTAAAGGGTAATCTCACTCCTAAACCTCTCACAGAACCGTACGTGAACCTCTCGATTCATACGACTCTTCGTAATCAAGCCTGACTGCCGTTAGGCAGTTCTAAGGCGTAAACCCTTGTTGCCAATGTGGAAAAATGTAAACAAAATCTTTTACGACTTGCCTTAACCACCTTTGCGCATAGCTTGGCGCCTCCATCAATATAGCGACCAAAAGGAAAAATATGAGGATTATTTCTATGTTTTACTTTTTCGGCGGTTTATTCAATTATGGCGTTATTGGTTTATTGTCAAGCCTTTAAAACAAAAGGGTCAAATATACCAGATGACCCTAATGCACAAAAGGAGATAAGTTCCCACTTTCCAAAATACACCTCTCCAAAAGGGAGAATCTGCCCACGACCTTTTTCCTAAATAATTGATTATAAGAATCTTATAAAGGTTTGACGTTCCAGAAAACAGGGATTAAAACGCCTAGTGACTGTATGCTGTAACAGGAAGATCGCTTCGGGATACCCACAATAAGTTGTCAGAAGCCGAACAATCGTGTAAATATGGG
>JAFMDF010000527.1 GCA_017857395.1 Bacteroidota bacterium
ACTTGAGCTGCTCAACCTTTTGAAAATGTTCAAATCTTAACCTGTTAAAGTATAATTAGCAGCACTACTATATAAATAATGATGGGTTTCTTTTACAATGCCAACTCGGACAGGATTCAAATGGATATAATCTAATTTTTGCTGAATCCATTTAGGACTAATCAATCCGATAGGATGGTTGTCTTGTATCCATACTTGGTAATTTTGATTATTACGATTGTAATTAGCATGATAGGCAAATAAATTGAGCAGCCAGTCACGGCGAGATGCTGGTTGATTTTTTACTGTTTTGATAATTTGCTTGGCGGTATGTTTTTTAAAATCGCCTAGTATGGCAGATAACCCTTTGCTGCCTTCTTTCGCTGCTGCAATCAAATGAAGATGATTCGACATGATGACATAAGCATAAACAATTAAGCCTTTTTCTTTTTGGCAATACGCCAAGCTGTCTATAATTATATCTTTATAACATTTTCTGCTAAAGACATCTGCCCAACCGACAATGGTGCAAGTTAGATAATGGGTGTGGAATTGATTGCTGATTTGGTAGCCTGCCATTTTACTCCTAGTTTGTTTTAAAACGGGAAGGTACTGTTTTTTTGTGTGTTTTTTATAATTTTGATAAGAAAGACAAGTTGAAAACTTGTTGGATATTGTTTTGAAGATGCAATCTTCAAAAATCGGTATAGTGCTAATATTTAGGTATCTTGTTGGGATACTTAACACATCGGGGTGATTCCAGATGCACCCATTCGCCTGAAATCCATCCTACTTTTAAATTATTGACACGATAAAATCGTTAACCATATTGATTTGAAGAAAAATTCTTTAAATATCGGCAAGGTATCAGCTTAAGACATCGGGTTAGAACTTATAGTTCGACACCTACTATTTGCTCGCCTCTGGCGAGATTAAGCACATAATCTTTGTATCGGTTACCGCTTTTAGTTTTATCATCATCACACTCGCCAGAGGCGGGGAACAAAAAGGTGTCGGATTACAAATATTAATCAGCAGGGCAATTGGTATGCCAGCGGGTTGCTGGTTAGAACTTATTAGTTCGACACCTTTTTTCCGCTCGCCTCTGGCGAGCATTAAAATTATAATCTTCGCACCATTACCGCTTTTAGTTTTATACCTTTTTCTTTTCGTTTTATCTTATCCCACTCGCCAGAGGCGAGCAATAAAAAGGTGTGGATTAGAAATCCTAACCAATAGAGTAACTGGTATGCCAGCGGGGAAAGGTATATTTCTAGTAGGACATTAGTGGGGAATATTGGAGAAAGGTTTATGGTTATGCTAGAAATTAAGCTTGTTTTTGGAAAAGTGATATTGTTGAAATGTGTGAATATTGGTATTGTTTTTATCTTTGAGATTCTATTATTTTTAACTTTTTTATGTCTTGATAAGATGCGAATTAAGCATCCTTTTTGTCTTTTAAATTTACTCGTTTGTTTGGTTAAGTAAAGAAATTATGATATTTTTGCATACTATAATTATCATTTAATTTCATATGGAACATATTCAATTCATAAATAATAAAACAGATAATTCGTTATCAGATTCCCTAGTTAAGAAACTTAGTGGGGAGTATTATACTCATAAAGCTATTGCAATTAATGGTATTGATGCCTTATTAAACAAAATTGGACAGGACAAGATAAATATTAAAAGCATAAATGTTATTGACCCTTTTGCAGGCGATGGGAGATTAGTCTGTTGGCTTATTGAAGAATGGATTAACCGTAGTTATCCTTCAATTGAATGGAATGTAAGTCTTTGGGATTTGAATCAAGAAGGTTTATCAAATGCCGAAAACTCTCTTTTAGATTTAAAGAATTTGGGAATTAAACTTAATTATTCAGTTAAATGTATTGATTCATTTCGTTTTGCATTCGATAACTTAGATTCATATGATATAGTTATCACAAACCCACCTTGGGAATTATTAAAACCTGATAGAAGAGAGCTATCTGTACTGAACAACTTAGAAAAAGAAAACTATAAAGGAATACTAAAGAATTATGATTCATATATTAGCAATCAATACCCGCTTTCTCAGCCTTTAAGGAAATTCGCTGGTTGGGGTACAAACCTATCACGTGTTGGATTAGATTTATGCCTTAAAATCTCCAAATCAAAAGGTTATATTATGGTTGTTCTTCCTGTAACATTTTTTGCAGATGAACAATCAGTTAATTTAAGAAAGGAGATTTTTATCAATAAAGATGTTCATGATATTGCTTGCTATCCTGCTGAAGCAAAGTTATTTAAAAATGCAGACACAAGTAGTTCTACATTGATATTTACTAACAGCTATAGAAAGCATGAAAAATTGAAGTTCAAATTATCTCTTTATTCTAAAGAAGTAAAAAAACAACTATCTGAGAATATATCTTTACCATTAAGCTCTTTCGAGAAAATGGGACATATTATACCAGTCAATATAGGTTCAACGGGAATTGAATTACTTAGTAAGTGTAGTGAAAATTTTCCTTCGTGGGGAAACATTGAAAAAAGTAAAATTGATGGATTGTGGGCAGGACGAGAAATAGATGAAACAGGGAGTAAAAATTGGTTAGAAAAAACAGGAACAGGAGTAAAATTTATTAAGGGAAGAATGATTGGTCGGTTTGAAATAAAAGAAAATCCTAATCTATTTGTTGGCAAGGAGAATTGGATTCCTCCTTTCTCTTGCGGATTCGAAAAAATAGTCTGGAGAGACGTATCAAGACCAAGTCAAAAACGAAGATTAATTGCCACTATTGTTCCTCCTCAAGTTGTTGCAGGAAATTCTTTAGGTGTATGTTATTTTAAGGATGGAGACAAGAAAGCTTTAAGAGTATTATTAGGTATAATGAATTCTCTTTGTTTTGAATTTCAACTAAGAACTAATCTTGCAACAGGACATGTTTCACTTTCTGCTATTCGAAAAGTTCATATTCCTAATAAAAGTCATCTCTTAAGATTCGACAGACTTTATGAACTCGTTGACCAACAACTTAATAGTGCTAAAGATGTAGAAAGTAAAATTGAAGCTTATGTTGCTAAATATATCTATACCTTATCTAAAAACGAATTTATAGAAATAATACAGTCTTTCCCTAAATTTAATGAGCAAGAGAGGGAGGAACTTATTAATGAATATGAAAACATGAAATTAGAAAATGAAATAGCAATAAAAATTCCAAACCATAAAACGGGAACTCTTAGTGACCTTGATATGGTTGTTGTTCACTCTGTTCCGCCCGGAGGGAATTGGAAAAATTTGCCAGAAGACATTCCCTCACAAAGGATAAAACAAATACGAAAAAGTTATTTGGAAGGAAAAGGAAGTAGGTCAACATATTACGGACGGTTAACTTCTGATAAACCGTCATATACAATAAACACTTATTTTAATAGACCGGGGAATGGTTGTCATATCCATTATGAACAAAATAGAGTACTTTCTCAAAGAGAAGCTGCAAGGTTGCAATCCTTTCCTGATAATTTTATTTTTTGTGGTGGGCAAGGCTCTGTTAATACTCAAATAGGTAACGCAGTTCCACCTCTTTTAGCTTATCAAATTGCATTACAAATAAATAAGGTTATTGGAATTAAAGGAAATTATATTGATTTATTTTCAGGAGCTGGAGGTCTTGGATTAGGATTCAAATGGGCAGGTTGGAAGGCTGTTTTAGCAAATGATATTGATAAGAATTTTTTACAAACTTATTCAACTAACGTTCATCACAATGTACTTGTTGGTAGTATTTCAGATAAAGCTGTTTTTGATAAACTGGTAGAAAAATCGATTGAACTAAAAAAGGATGCTATAGATAAAAATGTACCTTTTTGGGTTTTAGGTGGTCCTCCATGTCAAGGATTTTCAACAGCAGGTAACAAGCGTTCAATGGAAGATGAAAGAAATCAATTATTTTACAATTATGTAGAATTTTTGAAGAAAGTAAAACCTGATGGATTTGTTTTTGAAAACGTTTCTGGACTTTTAAGCATGGAAAAAGGCGAGGTATACAAAAAAGTTAAACGTGAATTCAAAAGCGTTATGCCTAATTTACATGGATTTGTACTTAATTCAGAAAATTATGCTATTCCTCAAAGGCGAAAAAGAGTCTTTTTAATTGGTCAAAATGATACGGATTCTAAAACTATTCCACCACCTTTAAAATTGACTTCCCTTAAAAATAATAAAGATTTATTTACAGAATATCCTAAAAGTATTTCTGTTTCTGAAGCCCTATCAGACCTTCCAGAATTAACTCCAGGTCAGGACGGTTCTTCTTTTAGTTATAAATCTAATCCACAATCGATATTTCAAAAACTAATGAGAGGGAAAATAACTCCTCAGGAGTATCTTAATAAATTCCAATAATTAATATGCAATATTTTCTCTTACGTATCTGTCATCATTCCATAATACAGAAATTTTGTTACCAACTTTATTCATTTCAGCAATAAGTAATTCTTTACATTGCTCTAAAATTTCAATTTCGTCGGTATTAATTTTTTCAACTAATCTTCTTAACTCAGATTCAGAAATAACACCTGAACTCGGAATTAAAACCGCTTTTATCTCTTTATCAAATTTAATAAG
>JAFMDF010000145.1 GCA_017857395.1 Bacteroidota bacterium
ACAACCAAGTGTTTAACGTGATACAGTAAAAATACAATTTACACCTTATTATATAAGGGTTTTGGAGTGCTTTTTTGGATAACCTTTTTTTTGATACAGTAAAAGGAGAATTACTAAATTATAAATCCCAATCTTGCATATTTTGACCTTGAAACTTTTTTCTGTAAAAGGTTTCAATTTAGAGCAATTTTGTAAAAAAGGCAAATTGGGTCAAAATGATAAACGGCTGGTTTACAAAGGTGTGAGGGAAAATAAAAAAAGGACCAATTTGGCCACTTTTGCAACACTTTGGCGGTGAATGTTCAATGGTGGCTTAAAAAGGAGATTTTATGAAGGAAGGGAGCAAAAAATCTCTTCACTATCCATTGTATATAAAGTGCTCTCAACATGAAAACAATCAATAAGTGGGCAGTTACCCAAGAGCAACTACCCACCACACTATGAAACACTATATCTTATCGGTAAGGGATAAAACAAAAAGAGGAAAGCAAAAAGCCCTCCCCAAAAAAGAGTAATTAATTCAAATCAAAGGTAAAGAGATGAAATGTTTTTTCATAACATCAGATTTACTATTTTAAAAAATACCCTTTTGAGGTTACTTGCACAGGCAGTCAATTCATTTATTAAACAGTTGCCTTTAGGATTGTTCAATGGTAAGAAAGGAGGTTCTTAAATTTCACCTATACCATAGGATAAGTGACAAAGTTGTGATGAAGATGCAGGAAAATATAAAAAATCAAACTCTCAGGCATTTGACGGGGTAGTGTCGTCCTTTGAGAGATAGTGCGACAGGAATGGTCTCGGCTAATCGACGTAGTCAATTTTCAGCCGCTAGTTTTATTCACTTTTTAGGAAACCTGAAATATGTGAAAACAACCCCAATATAATGATTTTAGATATACACTACAAATCGCCTGTACCGCCGAAAAGGGGTTTTTTCAAAATAAATTTGACATTTATAAAAACTAATCGTATTTTTGCGATGAATAATAAATACGTAACATGAAAGTAATTGTAGAACAACAAATCTCAGCTAATAGCCAGGAAGAAATAGCAAAATTTGCCAAGGCTCTTGCTCATCCTACACGGCTTGAAATTTTGCGTTTGTTGAGTACTCAAAGTTGCTGCTTTACAGGAGACTTGGTGGAAGTGCTACCTATTGCCCAATCTACCATTTCTCAACATTTGAAAGAATTAAAGAATGCAGGACTAATTCAAGGAGAAATTACTCCTCCTAAAATCAAGTATTGTATTAATAAAGAAAATTGGAGAAAGGCTAAATTATTGTTTGCCTCCTTTTTTGAATGATATTTTTTTAACTAATTCAATCGTTAATAGGCGATTGACGATAAAGTAAATAAAATGAAAAATATAAAAATCCTTGGCACAGGTTGCCCAAAATGTAAACAAACAACTGCTCTTGTGGAACAGGTAGTAAAAGAAACAGGTGTTGATGCCACAGTTGAAAAGGTAGAAGACATCATGGAAATCATGAAATATAATGTTCTCTCAACACCCGTACTGGTCATTGATGAAGAAATAACCATAAAAGGAAGAGTGCCTTCCAAATCAGAGGTAACAGAATTATTAACTAAATAAAGATAGAATAATGAAAGAATCAACCGAAGTTAATCGAGCTAAGGAAATTTGTCCAACTACAACTATGGAGAAATTAAAAGAAGGCGCATTAATGGTAGATGTACGTCGGCTAATAGAAGTGCAAGATGTCACCTATGATGTAGCTAATTACCTACATATTCCTTTGAGCCAATTGGAAGAACGCTTTTCTGAAATCCCAAAAGACATAGAGGTAGTATTGGCTTGTCGAAGCGGTGAACGAAGTTTACGAGCAACCTATTTTTTAATGAATCACGGTTACGAAAAAGTATTTAATCTCGAAGGTGGTTTATTGAAATGGGGGAACAAAGGCAAGCCGACAAAAGGCAATATCGCAGGCTTGTTAGCAGCGGCAAGTTGTGATTGTTCTAAACCAGATTGTTGTTAATCTTTTAGAAACCAATAATAATGGAATACTCAATTTCGGCTACATCAGTTGTAAAAAAGGAAGATTATGTTTGATTGGATTCAAAACATGGCGGATTGGATAGTCTTCGATTTGCTCAAGCTGGAACAAGGACAACATCTTGCAGAAGCATTAAACTTCTTCATTTATGATAGTGTGAAAATATTGTTATTGCTTTTTGTCATCATTTTTTTAATGGGGATAATCAACAGTTATTTTCCAATAGAAAAAGTACGGAATTTTTTATCTCGTAATAAATTATTTGGACTTGAATATTTAATGGCTTCGCTCTTTGGAGTGGTTACGCCTTTTTGTTCCTGTTCTTCCGTTCCGTTATTTATAGGTTTTGTGCGAGGGGGAATTCCACTTGGAGTCACCTTTTCTTTCCTCATCACCTCGCCTCTGGTTAATGAAGTTGCCATTGGTTTATTTGTCGGGTTATTTGGTTTAAAAATAACCTTGATGTATGTCATTAGTGGTGTTTTGTTGGGCATGACTGCGGGTATCATTTTGGGCAAATTCAAGCTGGAACGATTCCTTACTCCTTGGGTAAAAGAAGTATTGGCCAATGCCGAACGAGAAGGAGAAGCCTTTGCAGAGGAGAAAACTCCATTCAAAGAACGTCTCCCAATCATTTGGGCAGAAGTCGTAAATATCCTCAAGGGCGTGGTGCCTTATGTCATTGTTGGTATTGGGATTGGTGGTTTGATGCACGGCTATATTCCTGAAGGATTTTTTGAAAAATACATGAACAAGGATAACTTATTTGCAGTACCAATAGCTACGATTTTGGCTGTACCAATGTACTCTAACGCATCTGGTATTTTACCTGTTGTTCAAGTTTTGGTAACCAAAGGTATTCCCTTGGGAACTGCCATTGCATTTATGATGGGCGTAGTCGGGCTTTCCTTGCCAGAAGCTATGCTTTTAAAAAAGGTAATGACGATGAAATTAATCGGTGTTTTTTTTGGAGTAGTGACACTCTGTATTATTATTTCGGGGTATTTATTTAATATTATTTTATGAGATGTATAGTGCTACTATTTTTTATCCTTTCTCTTTTTTCTTGTCAAAAGCATGATGACCAAAAGGAAAAAACCATTATCAAAACTGTCGATACCTATTTTTCCAAAGGTCGCCTTGGATTGGAACATAACATTACGTTGAATGATTTAGAAAAATTTCATGGTCATTTATGTGATGGATTAATTATAGGTTTTCAAGGGTTAAATGAAGCATTTAAAGTACTTTATCCTGATGAAAAAATTGACCGAACAAACACTCGAATAGTAAGTAATCCTTCTCCTTGTTTGACTGATGCAGCCGTTTATCTTGCAGGTGGACGATACCAGTTTAACACTTTTTATGTTTCAAAAAACATTGACGGACTATTTGTGGTGCAAAGAATGGATACCCAAAAAGCGGTTGGTGTATATTTAAACAAAGGAGTGAAACCTATTGAAATAGACCGCCTCGGTAGCCTTGCAGTAAAAGGTGAATTGGGTAGCTGTGAACTCGATAAGCTAAAAAAGATGGAAGATGATTTTTCGGAATTTTTATTAAAAAACAACCCTACGGAAAACTTTACCATTCGGGAGTTAAAAGACTTTGAATGGAATCCAGTTTTGCAAAATGATTTTGTTAAAACGGATATTTTGAACAAAAATAAATCAACCTGTAATCATTAATTATTTTAAAAAACATTTCAAAAATGAAGTATTTAAAATTCCTATCCTTTCTATTTTTGTTGATTTTTACCGCTTGCCAAGGACAGGACAACAGTAAGACCATTTCAACAACAGATACGGCAACCAAAATTGAGGTAATAGATTTTTACGGCACTCATCGTTGTGTCACTTGCGAAGCCATTGAAGCTAATGCTAAATACACCATTGAGAACTTTTTTCAAGAAGCTGTAAAAGAGGGTAAAGTCGAATTTAAAACCGTTAATGTCGATGATGAAAAAAACTATGACATGGCAGAAAGATTTGAGGCAACAGGTACTGCACTATTTATCAATGTCATTAAAGATGGGAAGGAACAACATATTGACCTGACCAATTTTGCATTCGCAAAAGGAAAAAACAAAGAGGCTTTTTCTACTAAACTTAAAGAAAAAATAAGCGAGCAGCTCAAGACATTATAATGGATTATTTACAATCAATTCTTGACGGCTATAACATCCCGATTGTATCCGCATTCATTTTAGGCTTGATGACTGCAATAAGTCCCTGCCCATTGGCAACGAACATTACCGCAACGGCTTTTATTTCAAAAAATATTTCCAGTAAAAGGAAAGTGTTGTTAAGTGGTATTTTGTATTCATTGGGCAGGGCTTTTAGTTACACCGTAATTGGGGTGGTATTATATTTTGGTGCAAGTAAATTCCATGTCGCTAGACTGTTTCAGCAAAATGGAGAAAAATTACTTGGACCTCTATTAATTATCATCGGCTTGATAATGCTAAATGTTATTCGACTAAATTTTTTAGGAAAATCCAACTTTCAAGAAAAACTCTCTGAGCGATTTAAAGGACAAGGCTTATGGGGTTCATTCTTATTAGGTGTGGTATTCTCACTCGCATTTTGTCCTTACAGCGGAGCATTGTATTTTGGAATATTGATACCGATGACCATATCAAGCGCATCGGGTTTGTATTTACCCATTGTATTTGCGATTGGTACAGGATTACCCGTTATTTTATTTACCTATTTACTGACATTTGCAGCACATCAAGTGAGTGGTGTTTTTAATCAGATAACAAAAGTAGAAAAAGTGATGCGCTATGTTGCTGGTGGCGTATTTGTTTTGACAGGGATTTATTATGTGAGTATTTTTGCAGGTTTTATTTAATGAATAATATAAAGCTATAAAACAAAATAAAGAGAATATGAAAATTGACAAAAAATTAAATGAGTTACCACTTTCAAAAATGAACCCTAATTCATTGGAGTCTTTATTTGGAGAAAAAGACATTCAAGCAATGTGGATGGCTGACTCAGAATTTGAAATTGCTCAACCAATACAGGAAGCGCTTATAAAAAGAATAGCTGATTCGGGATTTGGTTATGAATACAAACCTGAGTCTTTTTTTACTGCTCGACAAGCTTGGTACAAAAATCATTATCAAGTAGATTTAATCAAGGAGCAGACTTTTTTCAGTCCGAGTATTCCTGCAACCATCACTATTGCTATTGAAAATTTGACGGCAAAAGGAGATGGGATAATTATTCAATCTCCAGTCTGGTCAAAATTTAGAGAAATCATTCGGCGAACCAAGCGCAAAGTCATAAAAAATCCTTTGAAGTTGGTGAATGACAGCTATGAAATTAATTTTGAAGATTTAGCAGAAAAAGCCAAATCTGAAAATAATAAAATACTCATTATCTGCAACCCTCATAACCCTGTGGGACGTGTTTGGACAAAAAAAGAATTAGCTAAAATCGTTACCATCTGTAAGGAAAATGATTTATTGCTCATTTCTGATGAAATACACAAAGACGTTATACTTTTTAATAACCAATTCACCTCCTTATTGAGTTACGCTAATTCTTTAGACAAACTTATCATCTGTACATCAGAGGCAAAAACCTTTAATTTTTGCGGAATTTCTGATTCTATTGCAATTATTCCCAATAAAGAAATTAGAGAATCAATCGAAGGTACACTTAAAAAATATTATCTGGGCCGTACGAATGCCTTAACAAGAGTCGCCTTAGAAACAGCCTATTTGGAAGGAGGGGAATGGTTGAAAGAATTGATAGAAACAGTTGAGAAAAACGTATTAATTATTGAAGAAGCACTTACAAAAACGAATTCAAAAATAAAATTAATAAAGCCCGAAGGGACATTTCAAGTATGGTTGGATTTTAGAAATATATTCACTAATACTAAGGAGATGTTTAAAAATGTAACAAAAGATAGCAAAATAGGGTTGAGTCCAGGGCATTGGTTTGGAAGAGAAGGCGCTTTGTTTATGAGAATGAGCATTGCTACCACAGAACAAAGAGTACAAAACGCAATTCAAAAAATCATAAAATCAGTATCTAATAAATAGAGCCGTCGAGGTTAGAAATAAACTACCTGAAATAAGCAAATTCTAATTTATTGAGTAAAATTGAACCTTTCGCCCCCGACTGTTCACACTACGTATTGTTGATGGCAAAAAAGGACTGTGGAATTAACCACAGTCCTTTTTCTATTTCTGAACACTAGCTTAACTAGAATGTTTAATTAGCTACTACTCGCATTTATCAAATATACAAGTATGAGATTAGGGCATAAAGAATCTCTTTTAACAGCGAAATGAAATCCTAGTGATTCCCAGATTTTGATAAATCGTCTATACTGTTGTTCATCATCGAAAACGAACCTTCTCATTCTCATTTTAGAAAGCTTATTTGTTTTGGCAATTTTGGCAATATTAATTATCCTCGATGAAAAAATAAAAATGAAATCTGATTAGAATTTGAAGCGGGGTTTAATGTGACTATCAGAGCTAGAATCAGTCACCTTGTTAGAAAATCTCTTTTTTTTTCCAAATTGGATGAATGGCACGATTTAGCAATCTAATGTTTTTTTCTGGCAATTTAATTTAGAATGGCAGTATTACATTTGATGCACCGCCAAAAAACTAAAATTTTCAACTTTTAACTAAACAAATTTTTATTCATCATGTTAATGATGGTAATACTTTTAAAATTATTAATAACGCTAGGTTCGCTCAAATTTTTGATTAATACATAAATTACACGAAATAATATTCTGTATTAAAAGTATTTTTATCTTTAAAACAGTATTTTGTTCGTATTTATTTTTATTAAATAAATATAATTAAAATATTATTTTTAACCCTAAAATAATAACCTGAAAAGAGTTTATTTAAAATAAATAAAATTCTGCATTTTAAACATAAATCAAAATATTATTTTGATAATATTTTATTTTATTAACTAATTTTGGGCGAACCTAGCGTAATAAAGCTAAAATAAATAGTAATAAAACTTATTTTTTTGCCCTATAATTAATAAACGAAAGTGTTTAAATAATTCAGAAGGAAATTAAAAGATAAATTGATTCATACATAAGTAATGGCAATCGCACGAAAACAGTGTTAGAAAAAAAGGAGTTAAATTTAGGATTTTTTCATTTCTAAATTTTCAGCATGGAATCAACCTTACTACAAACGAGATTACTAGAATACTTTAGCGAGATAAAAGATTTTCGTAGGCCGCATTTATGTCTTCATAATTTAATAGATATAATAGGAATAGCAATTTTAGCGGTAATCTGCGGAGCAGATGAGTGGACAGAGATAGAAGAATATGGAATAAGTAACGAAACATTATTAAGAGAGTACTTTGAATTACCAAACGGTATTCCTTCACATGATACATTTGGACGAGTATTTAGCATGTTAAATCCAGAGGAGTTTAGTAATTGTTTTATATTGTGGGTCAAGAGTTTATGTTCAATTTTTGAAGAAGATATAATCAATATAGATGGAAAAAGCATAAGGGGTTCGTATGATACGGAAAGTGGAAAAGGAGCTATCCATATGGTTAGTGCTTGGTCTACGGCTAATAATTTGGTATTAGGACAGTTAAAAGTGTCAGAGAAGTCCAATGAGATTACCGCGATTCCAAAGTTACTAGATTTAGTAGAAGTAAAAGGCAGTGTGGTGACCATAGATGCCATGGGGACACAAAAAGAAATAGCTAAAAAAATAAGAGAAAAAGAAGCAGATTACGTATTAGCCTTAAAAGGAAATCAAGGAAATCTGCTAAAGGAAGTAGAGCAATCTTTTGAGCAATTAGGGGCGAGTGAAAAAGCAGCTATAGCTATAGAACTTGATGTAGGACATGGACGGGTAGAGCAGAGAAAGTGTTATGTAGTAGAGGCAGCGGGCTGGCTAAGCTCTAAAGAACATGAGAAATGGAAGGATTTAACAACAATTGTAAAAATAGAGTCTTATACCTATTATAAGAATGGAAAGAAGGAAGGAAAAGAATCTTATGATAAACGGTTCTACATCAGTAGTTTAGATAAAGATGCAGAACGCTTAAATCATACTATCAGAAGGCATTGGGGAGTAGAAACAGAGCTACACTGGATATTAGATGTAGCCTTTGTAGAAGACAAGAGTAGGGTCAGAATGGGGCAAGGAGATGAAAATTTATCCACTCTAAGAAGGATTGCCTTGAATAAATTAAAGAATGAGACCTCTGTTAAAAGAGGAGTCAAGTGCAAAAGGAAAAAGGCAGGTTGGGATGATGAATATTTAATCAAAGTTCTTCTAACATAGTTTTCGTGCGATTGCCATTATACATAAGTCCAGGGCTGTCTGACACAAAATGGTTGGTTGTCAAAATTATTTGACTCCCTTGAAATTTTTAACCTTTTAACAGCTATGCAAATCAATATAAAATCGAATTTTCAATGAACATTTTTAGGTAATGATAAATATGCTACACTACTTAATTATGAAAAACTTATCAAATCTAATCAGCTTAGTTTGTTTATGGGAAATCCATTATTAATTGGTCAATTAATAATAATGGGAACGAAAAAGTGACCTGCGAAACAAAGAGTGATGAACGCCAATTAGCTAATCTAGAGTTTAGTAATCGAAATCGAGCTATAAGATTATTCTAGTAATAACAATATAAAATCAACGTATTTGTTAAAACAAAGCGCATTGAAAAGCAATGAATCCTCCAAACTATTTAGATCAAATAAGTACGCTTTAGTACAAAGGAGCTAGTGTTAAAAGGAATTGCTCCGATACATTTAATAGCTAAAAAATATCCTCAGGTGGTATCAGCAGCAGTACCACCTAAATTTTCCTCGCTCATTGAGTTAGGAAATCCACCAAAATCTTTTGGCTACTTATTAAAACTTTAGTAAAGTAATCCCTTAAAATTCAGAATTATGAAAGCTCATAGCATCAAGTTTTTATTTATTTATAGCTTAACCATTTTATGTCTACTTCCTTGCTTAAATGCCAAAGTGAATGATTCAACTAGAGTCAATACCTTAAACGATGAAAAAGCAGAGTCGATTCTTTTGACCATTGGTCTAGGATAAATTGATTCAAATGTATTAGTACTTTTTCTTTTGAAACGACTACTTATTTGGAATAAGTTATTTCCTGCTTCCTAAAATAAACTAGATCAAAATTTATATGAATTTTAAAACCACTATCTGGACCTTTGCCATAATCTCTTTGGTCGTACTGTCTGCCTATTTTATAGATTATAATAGATTTGAGCCTAATAATTGGTCCATTCAGATTCCTGATGTTGGCTTTACCTCTACTATGCGTGCCGTTGATTTGAATCAAGATGGTATCAAAGATTTAGTCATCGGTGGAGGTGGTCCCGAATTTAAGCGAACGGAAAATGGAGTAACGGCTATTGATGGTAAAGATGGTACCATCCTTTGGAAAGTACCCACTAGAAATCAAGTGGTTGGTTCTCCTCTTTTTAAGGATATTAATAGAGATTCAGTTCCTGATGTATTTATTGGTGGTCGTTCGGCTATTTTATTAGGACTCAATGGCAAAAATGGGGAAATTATATGGGAATATTTACCTAGCTTCGATGGGATGGATATTTTCAATGATACCACTTTTTTAAATTTTACAACTCCACAATTTATCCCTGATCAAGACAATGATGGATTGGCAGATTTACTCGTTTCTTTTGGTGGTTTTGTTAAAGCAAAAACCAATAATAAAGACCGTCCTGTCGGTAATTTACTGGTGATCAGTAGTCAAAACGGAAATATTTTGCACAAAATTGATATGCCTGATGGTAAAGAAACTTATTTATCTCCCTTAGTCTATGATTTAAATAATGATGGTCAACTCAGCGTTATTTTTGGTTCAGGCGGCGAAACCATTAATGGGCATCTTTATAAAGCTTTACTGACGGACTTACTAGAAAAAAAAGGGAATATTGAAGTGTTGGCAACTGGTAAAGGTAAAGGATTTATTGCTGCTCCTATATTAGCCGATGTAAACCTTGATGGCATACTAGATATTATCGCCAATCCTGTTAATGGTGATATGATTTGTATAAATGGACAAACAAATGAAGTAATATGGGAATTAGAAATTGATTCTTTATACGAAGTTTATACGATTCCTGCTCCTGGTCAATTTACAGAAGGGGATACCATACCTGATTTTTTTATTAGTATGGGTGCTGGTGCATGGCCCAATACCAAATTCACGAAACATATTTTAGTCGATGGTTCAAGTGGACAAACTATTTTCTCTGATACGCTTGGGCTATTTCAATATGCCTCCCCTATCGTTTATGATTTTAATGCAGATGGGAAAGATGATATTTTACTTGCCATCAATAAAAGGCAAGTAATAAAGGAATTTAGCCCTTATGCTAAATTTTATGTCAATGAATTAAAAGTCTTGGATGTTTATAATAAAAAAATATTTAATATAGGAAAGCAAAAACTTGGCTCTAACCTTGGAGGGACTCCCTTAATTACAGACTTAGATGCAGACGGATGGGTAGATATTCTTTACTGCTTTATGGAAGATGGTAATAATTTTTATTCTTTTCAAAAAGGAAAGATAGAGCGAACTGAATTGAAGTTCAAAATTAAGGAAATGCCTATTTGGGGGAATTTTATGGGGAGAAATTATAATTCGGTATATCAATAACATCCGTTTTTATGAACTGTTTTTATGAACTTCGATTTCAATTTTACCGCATGAAACCTAACTATTTGGGTGTAGCTGCACAAAAGGTAAATAAGTGGATAGAAAATCAATTTTCAAGTTAAAAAACTGAACCTTTTACCCCCAAGTGTTCAACTATTTCAAAACACCCTATTAAAAAACCTAAAAGGGGCTACGGTTAATTCCGTAGTCCCTTTTTTACAAGCTAATAACCCAAATCCCACCCGCTACGTTTCCAGATACGGATGCAATTGCGGAGCCGCTATAATCAAAACAAGTAACCTAATTTTTCAAAGGCTTTCCACAAATGTAACAATCCCTTGAACTCATTTTACCCCAAAATGACGCTATAATCCTAAAATTGGTTCTATAGTCCTAGGATTTTAGGTTTTTTTATTTATAGAAGGGCATTTCTTTTTGCTGATTTAAAGAAGTCCGAATACAAAACCGTTAGCCGTCGTTCCGATTATGATGGCCAAAATGAAAAACAAAGCACAGTAGATTCCTGAATTTTTAGAAATCGAAAAACATAGGGCATTGCTTCTAAGTTGCCAGACACAGTCACTCCCATTTAATCCCATAGTCTGCTAAATTTTTGGTGAGTTGTTCCATTTTTAGTTGACGCACATTTCATTTTATTAATGCCTCTTTTTCCGAAAAAGGAAGTTAGCGGATGCGTGTAACAAGAATTGATTGATTCGCATTTACATGGCTGTAGCTGCTCCGTTTCTATAAATTTGATGGATTCCATTTGCCCGATTTTTGTAGCAGAAAAAAGAAAAGGTACTTTTCTTTTTACGGGTTAAAAGGTAGTTCGTTCCAAATTCCGTTCGTCCAGAGTCAAGTTCGTCAAACAAATTTTAGGGGCGAGGGTTGGCTTGAAAGCAGGGGCAAAAAAAACACGTAGCCTTTGGCTGATGTTTTTTTTGCGCCTGCTGCGGGGCTGAAAATAGCTGCTAGGTGTCTGGGGTTGAGCCGAAAGCAAAAAAACACGTAGCAGCTTTGCTGCTGATGTTTTTTTGTTTTCGGCTGTGGCGGCTGACTAGCTGCTATTTTCAGCTTTGCCTTTGGGGTTGGATTGCTAATTAGAAACAAGCACAATTTTTTTCTATGTAGTTAATTGCTTGTAATACGCTTTTGAAATCGTAGAATTTTATCAAAATAAAAAACGCTTCTTTTTCTTGTATGCAAACTTTTAATTGCAAAATTTGACCTTCATTTGCTCCCTGAAGAACTGCGAGAAAAAAGACCCTTACTTTATCGGTTTCTAGTTTCTGCACCTCTTTTTTTGTCGTTTCAAATAAAGCTTTAACTCTCAGCAATTCGCAATAAACTCCTGTTACTTTTTCCAAGTTTTTAAAATCTGCTAAATTCATTTTTTTTAGGTTTAAAGAAATCGGAAGCAAGCCCAATAAGGAAAAGGGAAATTGGTACTTGCTTTCCGATTCTTAACATCTGAGAAAAATAATGTCAAAACAACTTGCTCTTGATTAACTCGAAAATTTGAATCTTTCCACTTTCGCCTTTTCAAAGTCTTGGTAAATAGTTTCTAGTTCTTCAGATAAAATGGCGTGGCGGTATTCGTCGCTATTTTCGTGTTTTGCGGCAATTAGGATGATGATTCCAAAAACTGGTTTTTTCCATTGCTTGAATTTTGTTCCCGCTATACTGCCCGTTAATTTGTTCCAAATGTCGGCGTTAGATAAAACTGCATAACTCACACTTGGCGGCTGAAAAACTTCGATATTCTTAGCGCCTAGAATAGCGCACAAAGTCCGAGTATCTGGTTGAATGTTGGCCGCTTCGATGCTCTTCGTATAAGGGTTGATGACAAAGCATCTAGTATTTTTAAGTGGACTCATAATTTTTTGATTTTTAGCCATTCGGCAAATTTTGTAAAATTGGCTTGGATTCTTCTGGCGTTGTAATGTGTATCAAGTCCATTAAATCCTTCCCTAAATTTCGTGTCGTTTTCTTTCAAGAATTCAAGCATTAATAACTTCACTTTCTTCTCGCCTCCTTTTGCCGTGTAAGGCATTTCGTATTTTTTGGCTAAGTAATGTCTGATGCCTTCATAAGCGGATTTACTCCCTTTATATCCGTGCCTTTGTTTTGTGAAATTCATAATTGATTTTTTTACAGGAAAAATAAAAGGTTAACCCTTCTTGTTTAAAGTGTCTAAATCTTTCAATATTTCGGGGTCAATATCATCTATAAAGTATTCCGGAAAGGCGTTGGCTAATTGGTGTTTGTTTCCTTTATCGGCTAAAGAATACGCCTGCATTAATGCGGTTGTGAATCCTGAAAAAATCTGATGTTGATTGTATTTTAAAAATAGTTGGTGGCAATTCATTTTTGATAATTGAAAGGTCAAATAAACAGGCGGCACAATCGCCCGTTTGGTCAAATTAATTTCAACGACTTACTATTAATAAATGCCACAAAAGTGCTACGGCTCATAAAATCCTAATTCAAAAACCAACTATATTTTGATTCCCCAATCAAAGCACTTTGGATGCCTTGTGTGAAGTCAAAAGCGTTCACACTTCTATCTAAAAACGTATCAATGTAGCTAGATTTAACCGATTCCGTGAAGCAATTATACAAGCGCCAAAGGTCAATTTTACCCGATTCTAAAACCGAAAAATTAGGATCCTTATAATAGGCTTTTGACACGTTATTAATCTGCGTATCTGAGACGGATAAAATAGGTAGTTCGAGTTTCTCAGCCCTTGGTAAATGCTGATACATTCGAGTTTTGCCTAAAATCGTAGCAAATTGTTTCTCTGAAATTTCATATTCTCCAAATTGTCTCATGGCTTCTAAATGCGATTTTTGCGAGTAATTGGATAATACTTTTCTAATTTCTAGTCCCAAGGCATCCAAGCTTTTGACCTCAATTTCTAGGTTTGCGCCATCTGCCCACATGCACAAATTAGTGCATACCTGGACCTTGAAGCCAACCGCTATTTTAAAATGCTGTCTTCCCTTCAGTCCGTCCGTATTCAGGTTATCCAAATTGTATGCTTTTACGCCTGCGACTGTCAGAAAAATGTCGTTCCCTTGCACCGTATTGGCGATGGGAAACTCCATCAAAAATGCAGAGCGTTCGTAATAAACCGTCTTTTCATGCTCCAATAAATCCGCTGCGGCTTTGCCTCTTGCACTTGGAATTCTTCCTTTCCGTGGATGTGATAATTTAATGGCTAAGCTTTGATAATTTTTCCCAAAAATATCTGCCGCAATTTCTGCGGTGGATTCAATAAATTCAGTTTGTGAAATAGACTGCATATTGTCTTTAGAGAAAACAGGAATTATATGATTATTTCGTATTTCATTTAAAGTAAAATCCGCTGCTTGCTTCCCCATGAATCCAGTATTTGGATTCGTAATTAACGTAGTTTCTTTATTTACGACTATTTGATTTTGAGGTAAAATTAGTTGTGCTGTGTTTGACATTTTATGTAAGTTTTAAAGTTGTTGAAAGGTTCGGGCTAGGAATAGCCCGAACTTGATAAATCTCGGTCTTTCCGAGAAAACCATGTTAAAAAAAATCTTAGTTTCAAAAGGAGCGAGACACTAAAAAGCGTCTACGCTCCCACACTTGAAACATTATATTTTAGGCGGCTTTTGCCACTTTCTTTTTTACTGGTTTCCCTTCTGTTTCTGCTAATAAAGCCTTTTGCTTTTGCTCCATTGCTTCTTTTTCGGCTAACTCCTCTTTTATCTTTTTAGGAATACCGTAGTTTTTAGTCAATTCAATTTCACGGTTCACGGTGTAAGTATCTTCCCTGTAAAGATTTAGCCCCTTTGTAGCTTCGGCTAATTTTGCTTTTTCCTTCTTATCAATTAGCGAATAATTGAAAAAACACATCCAATATTTTGCGCCCTTCGCTTCTGGATTTTTAGACACTTTTTGCTCTGGCTTAATCGTCAATTTTACATCACAAAAATTAGATTCATCGTAGAACAACGGCACAGCTTTTTGCAGCAAATTGTCTACGCTGTACCCATGTAAAAACATGGAACAAACTTGTAATTTTTGATTCAAAAAAATTAATTCAATCCAGCGCATTTTTCCGTACTGGTCGCCTAAAATATCATCTGTAAAAATTTGATAAGCTAGGGGAATAATAGTAAAAGAATCCCCGTTTTTGGTCAATCGGTCCCCGTCTTTAATATTGAAATATCCCTTTGATGCATCAAAACGGTATTGTCTTGGGTGTCCTTTCATGTACCTGATAAGAATGTCTCCACTTTCTTTATCTGTGTACTGAATCTTTGACAGGTCAATAAGTGGTAATAAATTTTTGTTGACTGACATAATAAGTTAGTTTAAGTTCCTGCCACAATCGGCAGGAACTGGTTTAAAAAATGTGTTTTCTCAAAGTCGTCTACCTAGTAATTAAAATGTTATATAAGACTCGTCCTAAGCTGTCAACAAGAACAGAAAAAGAACAAGTATAAAAGCCAAGGCTATTGGATTCGCTTGATAAGGATGTCGAAGATCTTCTACCGTCGTACATTTACCTCCGCATTTCGTACATCTTCCGTACCCGTTCATATCTTGCATGGTAACAGGTCCGGAACAACAATTGGAATATTTCATTTTTTAGGGGTTTGATAGTTTTGAAATTTATAAGCAGGTTTAGCTAGTCGGTTAAAAATTAGATAGTCCGTGATGATATCCGTCTGTAACTCCCTGCCAAGATTAAAGCCGTTTCGCTGCTTCCAATGCCGCCAATAAGCTCTTTTTATATCTATCGTTCTAGCAGAAAAACCTCGTTTATTAATCTTATCTAAAGCTTCGTTTATAATCAAATTCATAACAATATGTTTTCTGAATTAAAGATTGGGAACAACCCTACGACTTTTCGCAAGTCGTTCCCAAATACAGCTCAAAAGCTGCGGATAATCAAATTTGTGATAAAAAGTCTTTAAGGTCTTTAGCCTAGAATGGTAGTAACAATTTTTCTAGTTCCTTTTGAATATCTTCTTCGATAGCGAAAAAAGGGATCGTAATCGTATAAATGCCTTTTTCCCTACTATCTGCTTCTAACACTACAATATTTTTAATTCCTTTCGGTCTATGACGTACATGGTCAAAGGTTTCTAAACTGTAACCTAGCTCAACTAAATCAGGCGGTAATCTTACAAAATGTGTTTGGGCTATTGGGCTAATTTGAAACTGGGTTGTTTCATCTGGTAAAGGCTCAGAAGTCAAGTCCTTTATATTTCGCTCCTGCATGCCATAGGCAGCGTTAACGGCGGATATTTCCGCTGCTAAGGTTTTAAAGTTGTAAGACATTTGTACGTAATTTTATCAGTAAAAAATAGGAGTTTTTTCCCTCCTTTCGATATGTAAATATACAAAATAAACAACAAATAAACAACAAAAAGGCAACAATATAACACATTTTTATTTTGCCCTTTTGAAAGACTAAAATTGTAATTATAGAACAGAAAATAAATAAAAGCCACTAAGCCCTTTTAGCACCTGCGAGAACTGAACTATTAAATTAACCTTCGATGCTTACCGCCCGCCCTCCGCACGCACGCTGCCGAGTTTTACGAGAGCAGCGCCGCGGCGGAAAGGCGGGCGTTCCTCGGAACTACCCAAACTAGGTAGACCAAACCAGCCTATATATTACAAAAATAAAAATGTATATTCTATTGTTTATTTGTTGTTTATTTGTTGTTTTATTCGTATCTTACAGTATATTCAATAACAAAAATCTATGATGAAACTACTAATAACAGGCAGCAGAAACTATACCGACTATAATGGACTAATAGAAGCTATAGACGAACTAACAATGCGGCTACAAATAGAAGATATAATGGACTGCACACCTACTGAAATATTACACGGCGGCGCAAAAGGGGCTGACCAACTAGCAGAAAAATATGCTAAAATGTATAATATAAAATGTACTGTAATCCGCCCTGACTATATAAAATATAATGGAACTATAGCGCCACTAATGCGGAACACGGAGCTGGTAAAAAAAGCAGAATGTACTATAGCACTATACGGCGAAGGGCGGGACGGGAAAGGAGGAACAGCGGACACCGCCACAAAGACGAAGCGAGCAGGAAAGCACCTGCTAGAAAGACGGAGCAACGGAACACACAAACACACGCCACCAGCCCCAGAACAGGGCACCCTCTGGTAGCAGACCACCAAAAAAGAACACCGCCCACCAACAAACCGCACACAACACAAACCTAATAGCCTTTTTTCACCGCAGGTAAGCAGTACATTGGGTTGGCTTTTTTTGTTTTTTTTAAGAAAGAAGAAGGAAATTTTTTAAAGCACCTGAAAAAATGATTAGAATAAGATAAAATGATTTTGCGTCTTTAGACGCCCTTCCTGAAGTTTGAAAATGCTTCGATGCCACCTAAAATATTTAGAAAGGTAAAATATTAAAAAATTAAAAAACTAAAGTATTAAAGAACTACAGAAGCCAGATGATTAAAAAATGCTTCGATCCTACTGCGTCTTTAGACGCAGCAAATCCACGATAAAGCCAAAAAAAAACTCCTATCCCTGCATCACGTTCGTACGGTAATTTCTTTCTCTCGTTCGTCCACGTCCCATTGATACACATCACGTTCGTACGGTAATTTCAGGGTAACGAAAGAGATTGTAGAAGAACTGATGATTTTGGTGGGTGGGATTTGTAAGATGAAGTTTTAGAAAACGAAAAAGCCCTTTGCTAAATAAAAGAACTGAACTATAGAATTAAAAAACTGAAACCCCTTTTTGGGCAAATTCTGCTGCCCCATTGGGAGCCGACAAAGAAAACTTGTTTTTCTGGCGGGGCCCAGGGGCAGCAGCCAGCCCAAAAGGGGAATTTGAAAAACCTAACCCAATTCGTTTTAGTAAGAGATGAACTATAAAATTAAAAAACCGAAGTATTACAAAAACGAAAACCTTTCCTGCAATTAAGCCGAAAAGGTTGGAGTTTATTTCCTGTCGATAACTTTCTGGTTGCCGATAAAATTGCTGTCAAGTTCTAAATTTTCTTTATAGCACAAAAATTATTTGGCGACAAGCCGCAAAAAAAAATACGTCATGTTCGTCAAAATTATAGTATCAAAATACTAACAGAAACTTTCTATATACAGAAAAAAACAAAGTTACTCTTTCAATAAATTATCCATCTTTTCAAGAAGCTGTTTTTCTCTATTTTCAGAAGCTAGTTCAAATAATCTTTCAGCAATTTCAAGATTAAATCTTCGTCCATTCAAATATTGATAGACATCATTTCTTTTGATGCTAAATTCATCAGCAATCGTTTGACCATATCCTTTAGGTAAAAGATTTCTCTCTTTAATCTCAATCAACTTAGCCTTAATTTTTTCTGTGGTATTTTCCATAAGCAATTTTTAATTATTCAACTTTACACAAAGTAAATTAATAAACAACAAATAAACAACAAAAGTTTGTTTAAAATCAAAAAAGCGATTAGTTTTGTTAAACGTAATTTTATCATTGACCCGATTCTACCAGTTAGAAACGGGTTTCTTTTTTCCCTCCTCTCCTACCTTATTTCCATTTTATTGTCTCCAAATATTCGTTTCTTGCACCAACCTTTCCAATTTCTTTTTTCTGGGATCTTAATCCTGCGTACCTACGTGATGTGGGGGCATGGGGCGGTGGCTTACGTTTCGTGTGGGGAGTGGGCGGGTTGGCATTTACAGGCTGCTGGGTGTTCGGATTGGTGGCGGTGGACCAGCTGCCTGGCGGGGGCTGGTGTCTGCCTTGGGTTGGAGTTGAGCCGACACCTGCCGAATGATTTTGGGTTGGGATTGCATCACATTGATACACGTCCCATTCGTACGGTAATTTCGGGTAACGAAAAAGCTGTTAAAAAGAACTAAACTTAAAGGTGGGTGGGATTTGCTTCCTATGTTATTAAACAACGAAAGCCCCTTTGCTCCATTTGAAAAACAGAAACTATGATTCCCGCCGCAAAGCCGCCGCTCAAAACGACCTACGCCTTTAAGTGTGGGCTATTAGAAAGCCCACACAGGCGGGGAGGCGGGTGTTTTTGCGGCAAAGCACTAAGCACTAATTCCTAGCCCCTTGACTAAGCGTTTCCCTTCCCAAGTTTCGAGTGTCCACTTTTCTTTTTACTGGTAATTGGATCCTGGCAATTAGACATAGAAATCCTTGAACCGAAATACTCGATTCAAGGAGTTGGAAAAACACCTTCCTGCTTTTTGCTAGTTACTTCATATCCAGCAAAGAACCATTTATGAATCGTTACGGTTGCCGCACTTTATGGTAAAGCGCGACAGGGATTTTACCCATGATCTATAGAATCTGGGAACTAAATATTTGACGGAAAATCTAGTGGGAAAATAATAAGGCTGAAAACCAGTAATTTAAATAATCATTTATTTTTCAAGTAAGCGCTCATTTATTTGAATAGTTCCCATTATTATATAAAGTGGGTAGTCGGGCTAAAGGTTAACTGAAGTCTGGCATAATTTATGACAGTAATACGTTACTTTCCTAATTGTACCTTACTCCACCCCCCATCATACTTTTTAAAAAAAAACATGAGAATACTTATTTCATTTTCAATCCTAATCCTAATTGTTATTGGTTGCTCACAAAAGGATAATGATGCAGCCACAATGATAGATTATAGTATTCCATTTGAAGAAGAAGAACCAACGGACTACATGGACTATATTCAGAGAGGTTCTTCCAAAGACTACGAAAAAGACTATCGAGGGGCAATTGCAGATTATAATAAAGCTATTCAATTAGACCCAAATAATGCACAAGCATACATTAATAGAGGTTCTTCCAAAGACTACCTAAAAGACTACCGAGGAGCACTTACAGATTATAATAAAGCTATTCAATTAGACCCAAGTTATGCATTCGCATACTTTAATAGAGGACTAACCAAACTAAACTTATACGATAAAGAAAATGGTTGCCTAGACCTGTCTAAAGCTGGAGAATTAGGGTATGGCAAAGCATATGATTTAATAAAAAATTCTTGTAATTAAAACAGCTAAAGAAAAGCAATCAGCGTTAGACTTTCCAGATGAATTTTTCTATTAAACTTAATGGGGCTAATAGTAAAATAAAGTCTAGCCTTAATTTATAGATTATAATTAGCTAAAACATATACATATGAAAAAATTAGTACTGCTTTTATTTTTGATTTATTCAACAATTGCATTACAAGCACAAATAATAAGTAATGTTAAATATTGGGCTGTTGAAATAAAGCATGAATCAAAATCGCACGTTGCTGTATTTAATAAAGCAACAGATAAGTTTGAGTTTGTTAAGTATAAGGAATTTGGATATAATGAATTTTTCATTGATTTTCCAACTAATAGTATAATAGATAGGAAAGGGTATAGATATCCTATTGTAGTTGATGATGATGATGATGAAAATTTTTGTTCTGTAACATGGAAAAAGAATGGACAAAAATATGTCTTTGTATTTTATAAAGAGAAGTCAATTAACGATTTCTTTTTTCTCGTAGAAATCATGGATGATAATAATATTTATAAAATCACACCAAATGTTGCTGATGTTGAATGGACATTCGCAAATTAAATTTCATGCAAAAAAATCCTAATAGATTTGCAAACTTATTTTCACGTTCGTCAGATAAATAAGAATTTCATTTACGGCTAAATAGAAAACATAGAAAATCGTTCTTCAATTACGGTTGATGTTATAGCTGTCTCTTAATGCTTCCCAAAATTAGGACATAAAAAAATGCTAAAAATAGCATAGGTATTGGTGCTAGATTTAGCATAGTTTTTCCTCTTTTCCCTCCTTACCCCTTTTGAATCTTTCTTCACATTCACAAATAAAATTTATGAAATTCACCTACTTTTATGTGAAACACCTAATGCTAGTATTAACAATACTAACATTCACCTTAAATTTAGTATTTGGTCAAACTAATACAAACCATGTAAAAGTTAGTGGCTATACTCGAAGCGATGGAACGTATGTAAAGCCACATTATAGAACTGCCCCAAATTCTACCAATAGAGATAATTTCTCTACATTAGGAAATATTAACACTTATACGGGAAAGTTAGGCTGGATAGCACCTGATAATGATAACTATGTGCCTGAATCAGGTTATAATTATCCATCAAACCCTAATAGACAAAAATCTTACAATTCATTTGAGCAAAGTATTCCAAATAGCCTAGTAGTTTTTGAAAAAGTCAATATGTATGAAATGGCAGGAAAAAATCTGTTCCATAAACTTTTAGGTACAGAAAAAGATAGAACAATTATTAAAGTGTATAAAGAAGAAGGTAAAACAAAAATAGATGTTACAATTCCACATGGAACAATTTATTATACAGCTACCAGAATTAAAAAGATTCATGACATAAATGATGTATCTTTTTTTCTTGTTGTAGCAACAAATACAGGTAACTCTGTTGAAGCTGAACTATTACTTACTTTTTACAAAAAGGAGTTAGCATCATTAGTTGAAGTCTTTGACAACATCACCATCGAGAGAACAAATAAATAATGAATAACTTAAGTTCTATAAATGAGGTCAAAATTTTCATATAAACAAGTTCACTTCCATTAAAAAAACAAAATGGCTGATTATAAAGAAGAATTAACAGAAGTTATCAAAAGAGAACTTTTCAAGTATACTACTGATTTAGAGGAAATTAAGAATCGAAAAATACGGAACATTGAATGGTTGAATGTTTCGTCAATAGACGGCTTACCAAAAGCATCAAAGTTATTTTCAGGTAACGAAATTACAATAACTCCAAAAGGCTCAATTAGATTTATGGAAAAGTTATCCAATGGAGCAAGAGGTGTTACAATGGATTTTTGGTCATTAGATATGAAAGTTTCTTTCGATAGTGATGATGAACAATTTGTGATTAATGAAATTGGAAACTTTGTAGCCTTTGACTAACAATCAATTATAAAAGAATACTTCCCACTACACACCAAAGTGTGACCTCTAAATGCGTTCGTAAATGCTAATCATTTAGGAATTCCTTTTTGATAACCTTTTCCAGCCCTCTAAGTCCTTGATTTTCAATGCCCAAAAATCACCATTTTCAGACACCCTTTTTGACAGGGTCGTATTGCATCAAAAATGAGGCATGTTTTTTATGTGAACATATCTATATAAAGGTTCAAATTTATCGAGAAATCGAAAATCACTAAAATCGTAAGTACTTGATTTTCAATGAAGGGGAGGGAAAGGAAAAAAGGATAAATGGGCAAAAAATTGAACACTTTGGGTACGTTTGTTCAAAAAGGAAATCGAGGTCGAGACTAATTACTAAGTAGA
>JAFMDF010000146.1 GCA_017857395.1 Bacteroidota bacterium
TTCATGTTTTCAACATGATTTCCTGTAAAATCATTTTTATAAGAAAACCCTAATAAAACAATATAGCCATTTGTATTTTTCGCAACTTAGGTTAATTATAACCATTGAAATCAATTCTAGTCTAAATAAATATAGCGAACAACTGTTTTTAGAAAGGAAAGATTAACCAATATTTTATGCCAACCGATTCAAAACAAATTTGTAATAGGATTTATATACTAATTTAAATTAGGCGAAAAGTGAATTTTTAAGACAATTATATCAAAAAATTCGGTTCAATCTCTATATTGTGCTAGATTTCAGAATTATAGCCCAAAACAAAGACATTACCATTCTTATTATTACCCCTAATACAGATAATAACCTTTCATACTACAAACTATTTTATGAAAATAGGAATACCTAAAGAAAGTCAGGATAATCGGATTGCCATGGTGCCTGCGACTATGAAAAAAATTGCTTCTGAACAAGTTATTTTTCTTGTAGAAAATAATGCAGGTGTAAATGCTAGTCTACCAGATACTACTTTTTCAGAAGTAGCGACGATAACTGACAGAGCGACCATTTTCCAAGATGCTGATATTATTGTTTCCGTTAATCCATTGGAGGACGCAGAATTATCGAAGCTAAAAAAAGGAACTTTGCTCATTTCTATGTTTGCGCCTTACGTAGATGATAGCATCATAGGTAAATTGAAAGACCATGGTTTACAAGGAGTTAGCATGGACATGATTCCTCGAACCAGCTTAGCGCAAGCGATGGATATTTTATCTTCGATGGCAGCCGTCGCTGGTTATAAAGCGGTCTTAACGGCAGCCAATCATTTACCTCGTTATTTCCCAATGATGATTACCGCAGCAGGAAGTATTCGGCCTGCCAAAGTATTGGTTTTAGGCGCAGGCGTTGCTGGTTTACAAGCTATTGCAACAGCTCGTCGACTAGGCTCAATGGTAGAAGCTTTTGATGTTCGGAAAGCAGCTAAAGAAGAAGTAGAAAGTTTAGGTGCAAAATTCGTAGAGGTAGAAGGAGCCGCAGATGATTCCGCTGCGGGCGGATATGCGGTAGAACAAAGTGAAGAATTCATCAAAAGACAAAGAGCAGAAGTACAGAATAGAGCAGCAAAAGCAGATGTAATTATTACCACCGCACAAGTGAGAGGCCGAAAAGCCCCTATTTTATTACCAAAAGAAACGGTGGATAAAATGAAGACAGGTTCGGTAGTCGTTGATTTAGCTTCTTCTACCGGCGGAAACTGTGAACTGTCTAAAGATAATGAAATAGTCATTCATAATGGCGTGAAAATTATCGGTAATTCTGCTTTAGCTTCCGATATGCCCCAAGATGCTAGTACTTTGTTTAGTAATAACATTTTAAATTTTTTAAAGCTGATTATTAAAGATGGCGAAATGGTGTTGGATATGGAGAATGAGATTATAAAATCGGCTTTGATAACGGGGTAGGCAATTTTCAATGTTCAATTTAAAATTTTCAATTTTTAAATCGAGCATTGAGGAGCTATACTTGTGAAATGTAATACTTTATCAATTGATAGATTTCTCTGAATTAAGTTAATGCTTAGTACTTAGTTTTTTGAAAATTGAAAATTGAAAACTGAAAATTAATTAACATGGATACGATATTACAATTTTTTGATACTAATTTAATAATGATTTATCTCTTAGTATTTACGATTATACTGGGATTTGAAGTTATTTCTAAAGTACCCACTGTTTTGCATACACCTTTAATGTCAGGTGCAAATGCGATTAGTGGCGTGGTCATTATCGGTGCAATATTATTGATTAGAGCTGCCAATCCGAACGATTTTCTAACCTTAGGTTTAGGAACTTTAGGGGTAATATTAGGAATGGTTAATGTGGTGGGAGGTTACGCTGTGACAGATAGAATGTTAGAAATGTTTAAAAAGAAGAAGAAGTGATTGGTTAGCTATTTAACCTTTGTACCTTTTTGCCTTTACACCTTTTTACCTTTTTAAAATGAACGAACAAAATCAATTATTTCTAAAGCTCTTCATCTTATACATTGTCTTATTTGGTGGTTTAACCTTACTATTTGACTATGCCATGGGCTTTGATTTTGACTTAAGAACAAGCGCACCTTTATTTATTCTAGTAGCTGCTTATTTAAGTTTTCGGCGCTCTAGGAAAATGAGTGCATAATATAAGAACTGCTGTAAAGAAAGCGGCTATTAAAAAACATAGAAAATAGATATTTCAACTATAGAAGGATACCCATTCATCGTTTATCATTTATAGTTCATCGTTCAAAAAATAATCAACCAATATATGTTAGGTTCAATAGTAAATTTAGCTTATCTCATCGGTGCCACCTCTTTTGTATGGGGCTTGCGCCAATTAAGTACACCTGATACTGCCCGAAAAGGAAATTTATTAGCTGCCTTTGGGATGGGCATAGCTATTTTCGCCACTATGATATTGCCCATGACAGGCGTTGCAAATAATTATCCTTGGATAATTGGAGGGATGTTAGTTGGTGGTATTATTGGTTTTTTTGCAGCTAAGAAGGTGCAAATGACCGCTATGCCACAAATGGTGTCTATTTTTAATGGGCTAGGTGGCGCTTGTGCCGTTGTATTGGCAATGACCGAATTGGTACATTATTATGATCGAACGGCTACTTTGTCTAGTGGTCAATTATTCATTGTTTTAACGACGCTATTAATCGGTGCGATTGCCTTTACAGGAAGTATGTTGGCTTTTGCCAAATTACAAGGTTTAGTTTGGGATAGTCAAGTGACTTTGCCAAAGCATCATATTGTTAACTATATTCTTTTAGCAGCAACTATTGGATTAACGGCTTATGTATACATGGGCGGTGTCGGATTAGGGATGACGATGGCTATTGGTTTAATGGTATTATCCTTAGTTTATGGTTTTTCTTTTGTTGCCCCCATTGGTGGCGCAGATATGCCTGTGGTCATTTCTTTATTGAATTCCTTTACGGGGTTATCCGCAGCAGCGGCAGGTTTAATTTATGATAATAATATCATGGTAGTCGGTGGTATCTTAGTTGGTGCAGCAGGGGTCATTCTGACGGTCTTAATGTGTGAAGCGATGAATCGGTCTTTATTTAATGTATTGATTGGCGGTTTTGGTGGCGGCGCGGCGGCGGCTATAGGAGCGGATGGAGACCAAGTAGCAAAAACGGTAACGATAAACGATGCAGCCATTCAATTATACTATTCTCAATCCGTAATGATTGTTCCTGGGTATGGATTAGCGGTGGCACAAGCCCAAAAAGTAGTCAAGGAATTAGATGATTTATTGTCTTCCAATGGGGTCGATGTAAAATATGCGATTCACCCAGTTGCGGGTAGAATGCCAGGTCACATGAATGTATTATTAGCGGAAGCAGATGTGCCTTATCCAAAATTATTGGATTTAGAAGATGCGAATAATGCAATACCGAACACAGATATGGTTGTCATTATTGGCGCAAATGATGTGGTCAATCCAGCCGCTTTAGATGAACCTAGTAGTCCAATTTATGGCATGCCCGTATTGAACGTATGGGAGGCGAAGCACGTTATAGTCATGAAGCGAAGTATGAGTCCTGGATATGCGGGTATTCAAAACCAATTATTTTTCCACGATAAGAATAAGATGTTGTTTGGAGATGCCAAGGATAGTTTGCAAAAATTAGTGAGTGAGATAAAGACGCTTTAATACTTCGAGTTTTTGAAAAAAAATGAGGTAGGCTTTTCCTAATTATAGAGATGTAGTTTTCTTCTCCCCATGTTTTTGCGTCGATATTTTCAGTCTCCAGACTGGAAATCGGTATCTCGTCGTCTCCAGACGACCGAAAATAATACTAACGGTCGTCTGGAGACGACGAGATAAGCGAATCAAGTCTGGAACTTAATTCATCGTGCCCGAAAAATAGGGAAACTTTACCCCATATTCTGAGCAGTCTAGCTTGAAGGGTTGCTCTATCAAATTGACAACTTTATGTTATCATATATCACGTTTCTAAGGCTAAAAAGCGATACAACTTAATTTTGTAATTTTACAATCCCTACCAATACTACCGAAACACCAACTAATTTAATTTTTCTAATTTAACATAGCTACCTTTATAGCTATGAAACCGATTAATAAATAGCTATGTCGAATACTTTTCTAAAAAGTGTGATTGATTTTACAAAAAATGTAAAAACAACAGGCGCTTTATATCAGACCTCTAAACAAATAGAAAAAGAAATTTGCAGTAAAATCAATGCAGAGACCAAGATTATTGTAGAATTTGGAACAGGATTGGGCAATATTACGAAACGGATATTAGACCAAATGCCTGCTGATGGTAAATTATATTCTTTCGAAGTGAAAGCTGAATTTTTAGAAGATGTAAAAGATTTAATACAAGATGATAGATTGGTCTTAATCAATGACGGCGCCCAAAATTTCGAAAAATATGTAACCGAAGAAGTAGATTGTTTTATCTCTTCTATTCCTGTTACATTGATTCCAAAAGAAATAGTAAAATCAGTCATTCAAAAGAGTTATGATGCCCTAAAAAATGGTAATTACTTTTGCCAAGTCTTATATTCTCCTTTTCACAAAAAGAAATTTAGTGCGGTTTTTGAAGAAGTAAAAATTGAGAAAGCAGCTTCTGTTCCTATTGGGTTTATTCATCATTGCCGAAAAATTGCTACCCGATGACATGATTATGCAAGATTTACAAGATGATAAATAATTGCTTCCTACTGGACATTTGGATACTAGATTTTGGATACTAGATAAGTCAAACATCCAATTTATCGACTACTAAATGCTTGATTTTTAAGTTATTCCAAAACTGGGTTATTATTGCTCCCCGCCCCATCAAGCATCTAGCATCAAGTATCCAATCTCCAGTAGTAAGGAAAACAAACATTTTCTAAGATTTAGAGGCGAATAAATACATTTACGAAAAACCTATCATTAATATGATGTACACTTATGGAGGTGGCTTTGAAAAATAGAGCAGCTATTATTTGTAGCTTGATGGTACTCTTAGCAGGCTGTTTATGGCTTATTGGTGCTTATATGGGGCTAAAAGTTACGGCTGTTAATGGCGTAGTTGCAGCAATAGGACTCTGCTTAATAGTGGCAATTGCTTTTAAAGAAGAAGATTAAGGTGCTACCTAATTTTTTCAATTATTAATAACAATCTTTTTTACTGTCCCTTCTTTTGAACCATCCATAAATTGAATAAAATAAACGCCATTTCGATAAGTAGGAAAATGTTGCCGACTATTAGGTTGAACGATGCCTTCTTCGACTTTAGCACCTTGTGCATTAAAAATAAAATAAGGAATCTCTTCTAAAGGAACATTTCCCACTTCTACGCAAAAATAATAACTAGCGGGGTTCGGATATATCTTTATTTCAGCTCCAGAAACGGTTGGAAAATAAGGTTCGCAACTATTTCCATTCAATAATCCACTTCTAGCCCCAAATAAGGTTGCTTGCATGCGCATAGCTTGACCTTTAGTAAACATGGCTTGACAAGCATCATCCGTATAATTCATAAAGTTAGTGGTTATATCTCTAGTCCCACAACTGATATTTTCTCCGATAGGACAATCATTATAAAAATTTGACTGCTGAGGGACATCCTCCACAAAATCATTGCCATCACAACCATTATTAAAAGGATGTTTTAAATTGAAATAATGACCAACTTCATGGACGCCTATTCTGCCTAAGTGAAAAGGAGGCGTCGCTAAGCCACACATGCCAAAAAATCTTGGATTAATAACTACACCATCTTCTTCGGGTGACTTTTGCCCAGGATTGGTAGCAAAACCAGCAATACCTAAAGTAACTTGGGTCACCCATATATTCAAATATTTATTGGAATCCCAAGCATCTTGACCACCAAGATCCGTATGGTATAACCATGAATTAGTAGGGGTCGCAATATTATCTATGAAAGTCTGGGTTCGAGTAATACCTGTAGTTGGATGACCATCTGGGTCTAGCGTTGCCAAACAGAAATTAAAACCTACGGTTGCAATTCTATCCTGAAAATCAGGATGTACAATATTCAAATCCTTATTTTGGCGATTAAAATCTCGATTAAGCGCTGTAATTTGAGAGTAGACTTGCTCATCTGTTATGCCTCTTTCCATTCCTTGCGTGACGATATGAACCACTACTGGAATAGTTATTTTCCCTCGACTACGAGCATTTTGGGAATAATTGGCTATATAATTTTGAGTAAAAATTTCTAATGCCTCCTGCTGTTCTTGGTCATAATAGTCAGTAGACTCAAAACAATTTTTAGCATCGTTTTGGCTATTTAAAATAGTACTAACCAATAAGAATAGAAAAAGAGAAAGGAATGATTTTTCAGCGAAAGCAGATAAATATGTTGATTTTTTAATCAATAGAATAAGGTGGTTTTAAATCAGTTAATGGGAAAATATATTATCGAATTAACTATAAAACGTAGCAATGACTAAAAAGATTATTCTTTAACAGTTTCAGTTAGAAGTTGTCGGTTATCAGGCGAATTCGTAGAACTGATAACCGATAACCGACAACTGAAATCACCCTTTTCGTTCCTCAATCAACTCAATCAACAAATCCACCGCCTCTCGTACAAAAGCAGGGTCTTCCGCATAAGTTTCCCGTTCTTTTACAATAATATTTTTAGGTAATCCTGCTTTCAGTCGATTAAAAAAAGCTTCATCGGATGCTTTATCTTCCAACACCCCACCTTCGATAGAATATCGTCCAACGCCACCTTTAGGAATCATGAAATACGCTTTGTCGGTCGTATGCTGCAATCGTTCGATAATAGAATCTGCTACCCGAATAATTTCGTCTTTATTCAAGCGAGGGACAAAAACGACTGGACTATGAAAAACGATTTGATGATTTTTAAACTCCTCGGGCACTTCATTTGGTGGTACTAAAATTCCTAAATGCTCTGCACCACCAGGGCATAAAACTTGGGGTAAGCCTAATTTCCCCGCAACGGTCAATCGTTCTGGTCCACCAGCCCGTAAAACACCCCAAACATCATCCGCAATTTCTCCCATGGCATAATCAAATACTGCTCCAATAATCCCTTCTTTCATCATCTGTTCCATCGCTTGTCCGCCAGAACCGACTGCATGAAATACAATCACTTCATATCCTTTGGACTCAATGTATTTAATGGCTTCCATCGACCCATTGGTCAACACGCCTAAATTGGACATACCAATCAAAGGTTTGTCCCCTTTTTCCATGACAAATTTGGTTTCTACTGTTGCCATACCACAAGCAGCAGCAGCAGCATTTGCTAATATCTTTCGAGTGAATGGATTGAGCTTTAAAATATCACTTACAGAGAACATCATTGTAATGTCCTTAATGCCCACAAAGCCCGTCATATCGCCAGCCGCCATCGTAGACACCATTATTTTAGGAAAACCATACGGTAGGGCTTGCATAATTTCGCAACAAGTAGAAGTGCCTTGTGTACCACCCAAACCTAAAACGGCATGCACTTCATTTTTTGCAATTTTTCGATTTAGAATTTTGATACAGCCGCCCACCACAAAAGGATTGGACTTTTCCCTAGTTGGATTCTTTAGAATTTCTTTAATAGAACCGCCACCTGTAGAAATGACTTTTCCTCTTGAAATATCAGCTTTAATACCGGGCTTTCCGACTACGCCAATATCCAATAATAAAGCATCATGTCCGATGGCTTCGATTTGTTCTTTTAAGAAACCTGCTTCTTGGTCTTTGGTGTCTAGGGTAACTAGGAGTGCTATGGTTTTTCGCATTTTTATGATAGGTTTAAAGGTAAAGGGGTATAAAGGTTCAGAGGTGAACAACTAATCACTAATCACTAGTCACCAATCACTTTTTCTTCTTCTTAGGAAATCGCAAATCAGCAAACTCTTTAGCCGCACTATATACCGCTTTTTCAATAGGAATCCGCTCGGTGGATGAACCCGTCCAGATACCATCGCAACTAGTATGATTTAAAATATACTGTGCATCTTCAGGAGTAGACATCGCTGCACCGTGGGCAATTAACATCACATCCTTTTTGATTTTGCGTAAGATTTTATTGGCTTCTTCTGTTCGTTGAGCCGTTCCTGCAATGGTTTCACCTGAATCATAACCCGTTAAGCCCCCTTTGGTAGTACCCGCATGAAAGCAGAAAATATCGGGTTGCGCTTCCTCCATAATTCTAATACTATCTTCCATCGTAAAAGCCAATCCAATAGAAACCATGTCCATTTCTTTGGCTAATTTAAGCATTTCTATCTCATTATCTATCGTAATCCCACTTTTTGTCAATACTCTGAAAATTTCGCTATCGTGATCAACGTAACTAATCGAAGGACCGATATTAGAAACTGATTCTACGCCCATTGCTTTGCAGTCATTCAAAACCATCCGCATATCTTTTAATGGGTCATTGGCATTCAAACAAGCACAGATAAAAGCATCGCCTTTGATAGCTGGCATAATATCTTCCCTAGTATAATTCAAGGTTTGTTTGTTGGAATCTAGAATGGGCCATAACATAGACATGGTGCCCATTCCATTAGATCGTAATCTTGCTCCCGAAAAGGTATTGATACAATCTGCTCCCGCTTTTTCTAGTAATTTAGCTACTAAACCACTACCTGCACTAGCAATGAGGATGGGAATGCGTTTTTTGACTTTTTTTCTTAGTTTTTTAAGAATTTCTTTTCTTGACGTTCTTGGTGTAATCATGTTTTGATATTATGTGTTAACTATTTTCTTCCTTTATTATCCAAACTCAAAATGTCGTTCGTAGCTTGGACATTCTTGTCCGAGCATGTCACGTTATGCTACTCGGACAAGAATGTCCAAGCTACGGTTAAAATAAAAAATTTCCATACTTAGTACCGACTATCAATCTCCTCTGCAATTTCCCTCAAATCTAAGGAATTAATCAAAGAATCCAATTCTTCTTGCACGGTAAAAGGCCGATTCCATTTAATTCTTCCTCCTTTTTCTAGATTGTGCATTCGACCCAAAAAGAAATTGAGTCTATCTTGTTCTAATTCGTCTTTTTTATAATAATCATAAAGGTATTTAAAATTTCGTCTTCTTGTATCTGTTTGACTATCGGCATGATGCATGACTATCCAAGGCGCATAAAAAACTCTATTACCGTGGTCTAATTTATTAGGATGCCCATAAGTTTCTAAGAAGGCTTCAATTTTGGCAAGATTCGATTTGTCTGTATCTATCATTGCCTGAACGGTCTGTTTATGTTCTTTGCTATCGTAGCCATATTTTTGATTGATGGCAATTTCTTCATCTCTAATAGACTGGTCTACTGCTGCAATTTCTTCTAGGAAAGCTCTTTGAAGTTTTTTGTCTACTAAAGCGGCTACTGCTTTTGCAATACCGTCCTCAACATTGGAGGTATTAGTTTGGCAAGCAGTAAAGCAAAATAGGAAACTGATGATGTATAATAGATTTTTTAACATGGCTTTTTATTGAAAAATAAAAATACGCTTTCCAAAGCATAATTCAAAAGATTAGTTATCTTGTAAAGAAGTCTGACTTTACCACAAAAGACTAATCAGCGTTAAGCCATGTATTTGTGAGAAAGATTAACTTAAATTAATTATTGGTTTGATGGATCAAAACAATGTACAAAATGAAAAAGTATGTATTAATCTTACTATTAATTAGCTTTAATCAAAAAGTAGTTGGTCAATCAAGACCGATAGTAACGGCTAACGAACTCACCCATCCAGTAACCATTAAAACATTTGATTTAGAAGAGCGAACGCTTATTCATCAGCATTTTTATAATTCGGCATGGCTAGATGCAAAAATTTTCAAAGCGGAATTGCCAAAAGGTTTTCCAGCAATGATTAAGTTCGATATACTCAACCAGCAAGTTAATTTTTTACTTCAGAATCAAGCTATGGTAGCTTCCAGTCGAAAGATAAACGGTTTTACTTTTACTAAATCTCAAAAAAAATTTATTGGTTTGATACCCAAAAATTGGAAGCGTCGCAAAGTTTTTTTTGAATCTATTGTGGAGGGAAAATATACGCTTTTATTATATCATGAAGCCATCAAACAAAAAGCAGATTATCATCCCGTTTTGAATACGGGTAGTAAAAGTGAAAAAATAGTAGAAAAGCAGACCTATTATCTACTCCAAGATGGAAAAGTTTTTAGAGTCCCTACCAAGAAAAAGGCAGCTATTAAATTTTTTGGAAATTATATAAATGCTGCGGATTATATGAAAACACACAAGGTCAATTTTAAGAAGGAAGAAGATTTAATAAAATTATTCGGTTTTATGAATGAGGGTACTTAATACTAAACTAAGAACGGGATAAAAAACCGAAACCAGATGATGAGTACTAGGAATGTATTGATGAAAAATCATAAATCATATATCATAAATCCATCTAAATAAAAACAAGATAGATTTATGATTGATGATGTATGATTTAAGATTTGCCCAATAACAATCCTGATTTTCAGTATTAAACTATGAGCAGAATAGTTAGCTAAAGGTTTAAATCACCCGCTCATTCCCCCCATCAATAGGCACTTGCGCCCCTGTAATTTTCCCAAAAGTCTTACCCAACATCGCCACCGCTAAATCCGCCACATCATGAGAAGTAACCTCCGTTTTTAAAATATTATTGGTCTTGTATTCTTCTACCGTCAAACCATAATGTTTTGCCCGAGCAGTCAACACCTCATCCGTCCAAATCGCCGTATCATAAACCGCATTTGGATGCATCATATTTACTCGAATACCTTTGCCCCCTAATTCCATCGCCGCAATTCTACCCAATTGATTCAACCCAGCTTTGGCAACTGAATAAGCCGCAGCGCCTGGCCCAGGGGCTGGTACGTTTTTCGAGACAATAAAAACAACTGCTGGTTCAAAACCCAATTCCAAATAAGGTACACATAATTGCAATAAACGTTGATGACTCGTTACATTAATATCTAAACTTCTTTGCCAGTTCTTCGCATCCATCTCCGCTATTTTAGCTGATTTTGGAAAGATGCCTGCATTGGAAATCAACATGTCTACACCACCGAATTGGACAATGGTTTGTTCAATCGCCTTTTCTAATTGTTTGGTATTCGTCACATCGCAGATAATCCCTAAAACTTCTTTTTGCGGAAAACAGCTAATAACATTTTTATTAATGTCCAAAGCAGCAACAACTGCACCCTGTGCCACTAAACTTTCGACACTAGCCTTTCCTATTCCACTCGCTGCACCTGTAACAATTGCAATTTTTCCTGCCATTGCTTTGGGCTTTCCTGCCCTTGACAGTTTTGCCTGTTCCAAACTCCAATATTCTACTTCAAATAAGTCTGACTTTGGTAAAGCATTCCAACCGCCCAAATGTTCTGCTTGGTGAATTGCTTTTTTGGTATGGCGAGTAATGTCTTCGATAATCGCACAATGCTTTGGGCTTGGACCAAAAGAAAGCGTACCAGAATTTGGTAAGATGGCCCATCTTGGCGCTTGGTCTAATAATTTTTCGCCTTGATTATATTGCTTAAAATAAGCCTTATAGTCCTTCACATATTTATCTAAATCCTTTTGGGAATTTTTAGAAAAAACAATCGGTATTCGTTTTGTCCGAATAATATGGTCAGGCGTTAAAGGGCCTCGACTGGTAATTTTTTTGACGTCCTTTAAATTACTAAAACCAATAGCAGGAGGCGAATTATCCAATTTGCTTAAAACAGGACTGCCCCAAAGATTGGACACTTGCTGACGAATAGTCGCTAATTGCAAGGCATCTACTTGCCCTTTCTTGACGCCTTTTACTTCTTTTGCACCCTGCTTTTTTAAATATTTCTCTGCGGTATCGACAATATCAATCATTTTTTCATAAGCCTTCTTGGCGTCGTGGTCAAAAGTGAACACACCATGACTCATTAAAATCATGCCATCCAAACTATCCCAATCCACCTCTCTAGTCATATCATAAATGGTCTTCGCCAAAATAAACCCAGGCATCACGTAAGGAATTATCAACATGTTTTTCCCATAAATCTCCTGAATGCGTTTTTTGCCATTCGGAGAATTGGTGATAACCACCACTGCATCCGCATGCGTATGGTCTACAAAAGTATAAGGAATCAACCCATGTAAAATCGTCTCCACCGAAGGGTTAGGCGCATTGGGATTTATCATTGCCATCCGCTGATATTTGACCATATCTATATCAGATAGTTCTGGTAATGCGACCAATTTTTTCAACGCACTCATTTTTACAGGCGCAAAACCTTCCGCCTTAATCGTATCTAAGCTCCATCCACTTCCTTTGACGTATAAAATTTCTTCTTCTTCGCCAAAAATATTGGTTTCTTTGATTTTTACAGAGGTATTACCACCACCATGCATGACTAGGTCTTCATCATTACCTAATAGGTTGGAGGTATAAACTCTTAATTCTAAGAGGTCGCCTTTTAGTTTTTTTGCTTCGGAGTTGTTCCAGTTACTTTTCATATTGTTGGTTATTTAATTGTTGATTTGTTTAAGTACATCTTTCATATTGCTAATCAATACTTTTTCTTTAGTCCATAAGTTATCAATTAGACGATGAAATATAAGGTAATTTTCACGAACCTGTTTTTTAATTTCAAAGCTGCCTATACATTCGATGCATGCCCTTCAATTCCTCTTTAAAAAATGGGGCTTCCAATCTAGTCTTGCTATGAAATTGAAAACCTAATTTCTCATAAAATTTAATGGCAGCACTATTCGTATCTATTACACAAAGAAAAAATATTTTTTTACCTACATTTTTCATTTCCTGTATGATAGCGGTCAACGCTTTTTTACCAACCCCTTGTCCTTTCATTTCAGGTAAGACATATATTTTTTCCAATTCTACGGTTTCTTCCTTTTTAAAGGTAGCTAAATCAGCCGTCAATTTAATTTTAATAAAACCAATAAGTCTATCTGATACTTTGATTAAATAATAGGCAAAAATAGGATTACTGACATCCGCTGTTAAACGTTCGGTACTAAATTGGTCCGCCAAATATAAGTCCAAACCATTTGCATCCCAATGATGCGCGAAATTTTGTGCATAAGCAGCTATACAAATTTCTTGGAGTAAGGCTATATTGTCAGTAGTCGCTTTTTCTAGTTGCACGTGATTAAATTAATAACGTTTAAATAATCAGATTAAAAATACTAAGTCTTAATGTCTAAATCCGTTGGGAAACATAATCCGTTGGGCTTTAAAAATGACGTATCCCCCAAACGGATTGATAGCTTAACTAATATATCGAACCGCTGAAATCAAACCATCTTCCACCTCATAAATCACGACTAATTCCTTATGTTTCACCTCCTTCCGATTGGTAATAATTTCTCGGTCAATCACTTTATTTTTAAAAACCATTCGACTAATCAGTTGCGCATTCAAGTTGGGCGAATGTTCAAAAACATCTTTGTAATTGGCTTCCATTGCTGCCATACCTTGTAAAAAAGGTTCATTTTCTGGAAAGTTGTATAAACCAACATCTGATTTATAACAAGACAAGAATTTGGCTAAATCCCTTTCAACGAAGCCTTCAAATTGTTTTTGGATGAGTTTTTCTGGTGTCATTATTTTTATTTATGCTGCGTACTTTTTTGAGGAGGAACTATCTTCAATTCTTATATAAATTAACATTCTGGTAAAATAACCGATAAATTAAAAGCCAATCCTCCCTCCGAAGTTTCTTTATATTTCTCATTCATATCTTGTGCCGTATCCCACATGGTTTTTACAACGGTATCAAATTTAACGACCGAATTTTCAGGATTTCCATAAAGAGCAAGATTACTTGCGGTAATGGCTTTCATTGCCCCCATGGCATTCCTTTCAATGCAAGGAATTTGAACTAGGCCACCGATAGGGTCACAAGTCAAGCCTAAATGATGTTCCATTGCAATTTCTGCTGCCATTAAAACTTGTTCGGGCGAACCGCCCAAAACTTCTGTCAAACCGCCCGCTGCCATAGCAGAAGAAACACCAATTTCAGCTTGACAACCGCCAACTGCGGCAGATATAGTAGCTCCTTTTTTAAACAAGCAACCAATTTCACCTGCCGTAAACAAAAATCGTTGAATATCCCGCATCCCATTATTTTCACAGAAACAAAGAAAGTATAATAAAACCGCTGGAATAACGCCTGCTGCACCATTCGTTGGAGAAGTAACGACTCTTCCTAAAGCAGCATTTTCTTCATTAACTGCCAAGGCAAAACAACTTATCCATTTATTAATAGTATTAAAATCTGCCGTCGATTTTTTGATAGCGGCTAGCCACGTTTTAGTAGTTAAAAATTCACCTACTAGCAATTTTCCGTGTAATGCTTTAGCTCGCCTTCTAACATTCAACCCTCCAGGAAGAATACCATCCGTATAACAACCTTTGAAAGTACAGCTTAACATTGTATTAAAAATATGTGCTATTCTTCCCTCAATTTCTTTTTTGGGCCTAAAATGCAATTCATTTTGCAAAACTATATCAGAAATAGAGACCTTTTCTCTCTTTGTATAAGCCAATAAATCTGCTCCTTTGTCTATGGGGAAAGGAAGTTTAATTGCTGCTTTATTCGCCAAGGACGTTCCTTCTTCTTGAATAAAGCCCCCGCCAACTGAAAAATAAGTAGTTGCTAAAACTAAGTTTTCATCCTTAAAGGCCTTTAATATAAGGGTGTTCGGGTGTCCAGCATGCGCATTGGGGTGAAAGAGAATATGCTGGTTGGGTAAAAAGTGGATTATTTGTTCGTTAATTGTAATTTGCTCATCGGCTCTAATTTTAAAAACAATATCTGCTATTTGTTCAGTATCAATCGTTTCTGGACGAAACCCAGCTAATCCTAGCTGTACCGCAATATCTGTAGCATGTCCTTTTCCTGTTTTGGATAAAGAGCCGTACAAGTTTATTTCAACCGTATCTATATTTTTGTTTTGCAAACTTCTTGCAAATTCAAAGGCAGCTTTCCAAGGCCCTAACGTATGAGAGCTAGAAGGGCCAACCCCAATTTTAAAGATGTCAAAAATACTTAGTCTTTCCATGGACTTTATTCCTTTAGGTGGCCGATATAACTGGTTAATTAGATAAAGAAAGCCTAGTAATAAATGAAGTAACCGCAGTATTAACCTCCGTCTTATGCGCTTGATTTCCTATATATCGAGAAGTTACTTTTTCTAAATGACTTCCTTTTATATGTTGATGCATCACCTTTGCCATTTCAAAAGGATGCAATGGGTCGTCGTCATTGCCAAAAATTAAACAAGGTTGTGCTATTTTAGCTAAATCAGTCATCTCTTTAAAAGGCGCATCCGAAACCATACTCTTCAAAACCATTGAAATAGCAGTTTGTTGGGTATCACTAAAAACGCCCATAATGGAAGTTGCGGCAGTTCGTAAATGACCTTTGATATGTTGAAATTGGTTGTTTTTTTCAAACTTAGCTTTGGCACTTCGTTTCCCAATAAACTTTGCCGCTGCTTTTAAAATCATTAAATTTTCAGGATTGCCTTTATCCAACCAAGCAGGTCGAACCAATACTAAACCCGCTACTTTGTCTGGATAGCGCAATGCTATATTCGTCGAAATACCAGCCCCCATAGAAATGCCCCCAAAAATAGCTTTTTCAATTTTTAAATGACCCATTAATCGAATGACTTCATCTGCATAAAAATCGAAAGATGGCGGATTGCTTAACCGTAGCGGAGTATCTCCATGACCGGGGCAATCCATAGAAATAAGTTGCACTTTTTCTTGTCCGCCTAATAGGTTTTGAGTTTGCACCAAATTAGACCCTAAACCATGTTGAAAAATAAAAGGAAAACCTTCGCCAGAAATTTTATAATTGATAATTGGTTGCATTAAATGAGTTGAGTTATGATGTTACCTTGTTGCGATGTTGAAAACAGGGCACACTAAAACATTAAAAAATATAATTTTTATTCCCATTAGGAAGTAATTCGTCGTTCTAAAAAAAGCGAATATAACAAATTTCTTTTTTTCTAGGACTTTTAGTTCAAAATAGTCTTTTTTTATAAAAAAATATTAATTTCGGGCAGCGCAGATAATTGAAAATAGAAGAAGAGAGAAAAGAGACCATTTCATTGAGAGAAGAGAGATTAATCTCGAATAAATAACCTATTTCGATATAAAAGACTCCTTTAGTACTCCTGAATAAGTCTCTATTCTCGCATCTCTGCTCTCTCTTCTAAAATTATAGGACAATAATTAAAACGAAGCATTATGAAATTAGGTATGAATATGTTACTCTGGACAACCTTTGTCAATGAGGACTATTTTCCACATATTGAAAAAATTAAAAAAGTAGGCTATGATGGCGTTGAAATCCCTATTGGAGATGGCGATGCGAAAGATTATCGAAAAGTAGGGGAGTTTTTGAAAAGCCTAGATATGACCTGTACCGCAGTTACTTCCGTTTTTGAAGAAGAAAATCCTGCTAGTCCTGATGCTAAAATTCGACAAAAAGGTGTGGATGCCTTGAAATGGCGAATTGATATGGCGGCAGAAATGGGCGCAGAGGTTATTGGCGGCCCTTATCATTCTGCTTTTGCTTGGTTTTCTGGCAAAGCACCAACGGCAGAGGAACGCAAATGGAGTGCGGAAGTATTGCATAAAGCAGCAGAATATGCGGCTGGAACGGGCGTAATTTTAACCCCAGAAGCTTTGAATCGTTTTGAATGTTATTTATTCAATACGTTAGAAAGCATCGCTAAATTATTACGAGCTGTCAATCATCCAAATTTGCGTATGATTTACGATACGCATCATGCACATATAGAAGAAAAAAGCCAAGGTGGCGTTATTCAAAAATATGCAGATTTAATTGCACATGTTCATATTTCAGAAAATGATAGAGGTACGCCTGGAACGGGGCAAGTGCAATGGGATGAAGTGTTTGAAAATCTACAAGCGATTGGGTATGATAAATGGTTGACCATTGAAGCTTTTAGTCGGCATAATGAAGAATTTGCCAATGGGATTAATGTTTGGCGAAATTATCAAGCGGATATAAATGAAGTTTATGAACAAGGGCATACTTTTATTCGGAATAGTTGGGCACGGTATGCTTGAGAGGTATAGAGGTATAAAGGTCTAGTGGTACAATTTATAAGTCTTTGACAGGTTAATTTGTGTTGTTGCGATGTTACCATGTTGCCTTGTTATCGATAAAACATGACAACATGGTAACAACGCAACATGGCAACCTTAAATATTAGTTGTCAATCATTTATAAATCAAAGGTCTAACACAAATAATAGCACTTTAAAATTAATTGATAAATTATTTATAAAACTAGGGTTATTCAATAATATCTATTCTAAAATAAAATGTATGGAAAGTGCTTCCAGAACTTCAAGTTCTGGAAGCACTAAGCCTTACTAGATAGAATAAGAGGTGTTTTTTAAATGATAAATTCCATCTTGTAAATCTTGAATAATCCTGTCATCATGTAATTATGAGTTCAGGATACGTCAATTCAAACGGCACAAATATTTATTACCAAATAAGAGGAACAGGCGAGCCTTTAGTCTTACTAATGGGCTTCGGGGCAGATGGAAATGTTTGGGAACAACATGCTGCTGTTTATGAGCAACATTTTCAATGCATTATTTTAGACAACAGAGGCGTCGGTTTATCTGACCAACCAAAAGGGCCTTATACGACTAAAATGATGGCAGCCGATACCATTGCGGTCATGGATAGTTTGGAGGTTCAAAAAGCTAGGATTGCGGGTATTTCTATGGGCGGGGCGATTGCCCAAGAAGTAGCAATCAATTACCCTGATAGAGTCCATTCTTTGGCATTGATTAGTACATGGCCTGTTTTTAATAATTATGCGAAAACAGTTTATGAAAATTTAAAAAAATTGCGGGTAACTTCTAAGCCCAATGATTTTATGGAGTTATTGCAATTATGGATTTTTGCACCACCGCATTATGACGATAATTTAGCCGATTTACAAGCAGGTCAACAAGAAGCAGCGGCTAATGAAACCCCACAAAGTCAAAATGGATTTGAAGGACAATTAGATGCTTGTATTCATCACGACTCGGTCGATAGATTGCATCAAATAAACGTGCCGACTTTGATTACCATTGGGCAAATGGATATTTTTACGCCACCGCCTTTTTCGGATATTTTACATGAAAAAATTGTGGGTTCTCAATTGGTTAATTTTCCAACTGGTGGGCATGTGCATCATTGGGAAGATTTAGAACGATTTAATCGGGTGACTTTGGCCTTTTTATTGGATAATTAATTGCATAATAACCTGTTTCTGCATTAGTAAAATAGATTTGTTATATTTGTTAGAAATAAAACATATAAAATATGATTGCAACATCAGCCATAGATGAGATAGTTGATTTTATTGCTAAACAAAATCCTAATCAAGTACTTGCCTTTAAAGCCTCTAAAGCTACAAAAAATAGAGTGTTTAAATTAATAAATAAATCGAAAGTAGCAAAATTAGGAGAGAAAGAACGAGCAGAGTTGGATAGTTATTTGCTCTTAGAACATTTAATGCGACTTGCAAAAATAAAGGCTTACCAAGTTTTACATTCATGAGTAAATATGTCTCTAAAAAGAAACGAACAATAATTAAGGAAAGAAGTGGACATAGTTGTGAATATTGTAAAATACCTGAAATTTTTTCTTTTTTAGGATTTGAAGTAGACCACATTATTTCCTTAAAGCATGACGGTTCAAATGAACTGGATAATCTTGCTTGGTCATGTGCATTTTGCAATAATTTTAAAGGTACAGATTTAGGCACATTCTTACTTCCCTCTATGGATTTAATACGATTTTATAACCCTAGAATGGATGAATGGAAAGATAATTTTAAATTTAAAGAGGCATTCATTTTACCGAAAACTAATATTGCAAAGGCGACTATTAAAATATTACAATTAAACCATATAAACCGTATTGAAGAAAGAGAGGCACTTATAGTAGCAGGGCTTTTCCCTCCTTTTGATTTCCCTTTTCAAAATCAATAAGTAACTTTATGAGCAAAATATCATTAGCCTGCGAAACCTATACTTGGCAAATGCCGGGCGAACAATATAAAGGTAAATTAGAACATATTATGGAAGTCTGCGCCAAAGCAGGTTTTACGGGCATTGAACCCGAAACGAGTTTTTTGCGGCATTTGGAAGACCCTGAGCGAATGAAAAATGCGCTTGCTAAATGGGGATTAGATTTAGCCGTTTTATGTGTGGTAGAAGATTGGTTACATCCTACAGAAACCGCTGAAGAAAGGGAACGGGCCAATAAATGGATTAATTTTTTAAGCTATTTTCCAGATACTATTTTATTGCCTGTGCAAATGCCCCAAGCAGATAGGTCAAACTTAAAAGAGCGACAGCAAAATTTATTATCTTGTGTAAATGTTTTTGCGGAAAGAGCGCATGATAAAGGGATTACTTGTTCTTATCATCCTAACTCTCCTGCTGGTTCGGTTTATCGGACGGAAGAAGATTATAAGATTTTATTGAATGGCTTAGATAATCGAGTGATTGGGTATTGCCCTGATGTTGGGCATATCGCTAAAGGGGGCATGAATCCGAATGCAATTATGCGAGAATATCGGTCTTTAATTAATTTGGTTCATTATAAGGATATGTATGCGGATGGCCGTTGGGCAGAAACGGGTAAAGGAGCTATAGATTTTGTCGGCATTACTCAAGATTTAATAGATTCTGGCTACGAAGGTTGGATTATTATGGAGGATGAATGCGATGAATGTATTACAAATCCTGATGGGGTGACGATGCGAGATGGGGTTTTTATTAAGGAGGTTTTGCGGCCGATGCTGAGCTAATTTACTCCGCATCTACAGTAGCTTGGACATTCATCTCCGAGCTACCGTTACGCCTTAATTTCCTCCAAAACTTCTCTATCAATTATCCCCAAATGCTTTTCAATTTCTTGTTCTAAATATCGAGCTTTGGAAAGGTTATCTAAACTAGGAATTAATCGAATATGCTTCTGTCCTTCTATACCATTAACAATCATCTGAACATCAAAAAGTCCTGAATTTGCGTTTTTTCTGATATAAAGCTGGTCAATATCTTGTAGATTATAGCTTTGATCCTTGGTTCCTTTTTTGGGTCGCCATTCAATATTTAGCAATCTTTCATTAATATTGATATAGATTTTATTTTTGGCATGTCTACTCCAGCTATAAATAGGATAAGCAGTCATTAACCAGAAGAATATAGCTGCCATTGGAGGAAAACTTCCTCCTTTTTTTATCGCTATCATAGTAAACAAAAAGCCAAATAAAAGACCACAAAAAGCCATAAGAAATTCTAATCCAGAATAAGGTTGCTGAATAGTAATATCTAGTTCCTCTTTAAAATAAAATAAATCAATTCCTTCAGGCCGAATAATTTCTTGTTTAACTTTTGAAGGATTCGTAAAAAGATTATTCACCGTTTCTTGAAAAGAAAAAACAACATTACAAGCACCACACTTCGCAATTTTATCATTGATATTTAAATTGGTAGCAGGAACTTCCGTCGCACAAGAAGGGCAGAAAATCTTATTAAAAGCTGCCTTTGGTTCAAGGCTTAGTTTTTTTAGTTTTTCTAATTTTAATTGATAATCTCCTTTGTATTCTAAGTCCATACTTTAATTTTTAATTGCTGAAAGCTAAGAGCCACTACTCTTTTTCATACCAACCATGCTGCTCCCGAACCTCTATCATCTTCCCTAAAATAGCATTCCAAGTGTCTTGTTGCAATAGTTTTTGATTGGGAAACATACAACCATCCCAACAAATATGCCTAAAAGCCTTCGTTAATTTGCCATCTTTTCGACGCAACCAATGTCCCGCATCTACTGGAATATCTAATTTACCATTCGGGTCATCCGCAGGACAATGTCTACCCGTTTTATCATGCGAACCAGCACCATGTACCGTACCATCATTTTGGGCTACATGAAAATCTATCGTCCAAGGACGAAGCGCATCCGTTAACTGAACTAATCCTTCGGTCAAAGTAGCTCGGTCTTCCCATTGAAAATCATTCGGTAAAATACGGTCTTCTGGTTTGTTATAGCCTAGTAAATAAAGGAGCGTATGCGCCATATCTGCTTGAAAACCGATGTTTCTTCGACCAACTGCCTCTAAGGTATCCACCATTGCTTTCCAGCCATGCATACCACCCCAACAAATCTCTCCTTCTGCGGCTAAACTTTCGCCATAATCGGCAGCAATATCACAAGCTTCTCGAAAGGTCTGTGCTATTTTTTTAGTATTCCTTTTAGGTGATTTTGCCCATGCTTCGGGCGAACAAGCGGAGTCAATTCTGACTATTCCATTTGGTCGGATGCCTAATTCTCTGAGACGCATGGCAATATGACAAGCCTTGCGAACTTGGGTGGTAAATCGCTTACGTTCTGCTTTAGTGCCCATGGCTGAACCCCCATCCGTATCTACCCAAACTGGAGCAACCACACTACCAATTTGTAGATTCCTTTTGGCTGCTTTTTCAGCTAATATTTTAATCCCATCTTCTGAGGAATTAATATCGATATGCGGGTCAAATAAAAAAAGGTCAAAACCATCAAACTTCACCCCATTGACTTCGGCATTAGCGGTTAGGTCTAGCATGGTGTCTAAGTCAATGGCTGGTTCTGCGCCTTCTCCTTTTCCGACTACGCCTGGCCATGCGGCGTTGTGTAATTTAGGGTAATTATTTTTACAGGATGACATGATTATTCAAGATTTACCTAATGGATTTTATAAAGCTTGAAATATACGAGATTTGTTGGGATTTATATTAAGAATAACGTGTTTTTTAGAATTGCTGGAAATTAATAGGATAGTTGTACGAAAATTGGGCGACAATTT
>JAFMDF010000147.1 GCA_017857395.1 Bacteroidota bacterium
AAATCAATGAAATAAATGACATATTTTATTTTTTAATAAGTTTAATTTAGTTCAGCAATTAAATTTAATCCAGCTACAACAATATTTCTTCTAGTCAAAAATGGACTAATAGATGTTTCTTGTTGTAGCATTCCTGCCATAGCTTGCAGATGTTCCGCTTGAATTAAAGTAACCTGTCGCTTTCCTTTTTTGGAAGTATAATGATCATCCACTAAACCATCTTCTAGCGTAATTTCAGCTTCCGTTACTTCCACTAAATCCGCTCTACGTTTTGGACGTATGCCAATCCAATCCACTTGCCCAACTTGTGGAATCGACTTTAATAATTTTGACATATCTGAAGTAGCCATAAATAAATATTAGTGAATTTTAGGTAGAGAGGTTTGGAGTATCTATATAAAAGAGTTATCTGGTATTCATTACCAATCACAAAATCCTCCTATTTCTGATACAACTGCATATACTTCGTAATGTATTTTCCAATCATATCAAATTCTAAATTAACGATAGTCCCAACTTCAATCGTCTTAAAAATCGTATTTTCAAAAGTATAAGGAATAATTGCTACCGAAAAAGTATCGCCTTTAGGTTCTACTACGGTCAAACTAACACCATTAATCGTTATAGACCCTTTATCCACTAGCATCCATTCCGGTTTAATGGCATATTGAAAAGAGAAATACCAGCTACCAGCTACCGTTTCTACAGCAATACATTTAGCCGTTGTATCTACATGTCCTTGCACAAAATGCCCATCAAATCGAGCAGACGCAGACATTGCTCGCTCAATATTAATAATATCGCCTACTTTAAGTGCGCCGATACTAGTTCGATTAAGCGTCTCTTCAATAGCCGTAACGGTATGTTGTCCTTCTGACAAGGCAATGACGGTTAAACAAACACCATTATGAGAGACACTTTGGTCTATTTTTAATTCATTAGACAATGGGCAACTAATCGTGTAATGCACATTAGTTCCTTCTTTTTCAATTTGTTCTACTTTACCTAAAACTTCAATAATACCTGTAAACATTCAAAATAATTATGTGATTGTAAAATTGTGTGAATGTGTTTATTGTCGCCCTCGAATCAAATGTATTGGTCCTTCTAGCAAGGCTGCTTGTTCAATCACACCTGTAACTCTAGCTTCAAAAACACGACAAACATAAAAATACACACCTTCTTTAAGGTCTTTGCCTCCTAGGTTAGTCCCATCCCAATTAATATCAGGATCATTTGTTTCGTAAACCAAGCCTCCCCAGCGATTAAATATTTTCAGTTCTATTCTATCAATAAAACGATAAGGAAAAGGTTTAAATAATTCGTTAGTTCCGTCTCCATTTGGCGTAAAAGTATTTGGTAAAGTATAAGAAGGACAATTATCGACACAGACAATATTACTAAAAGGGCTTTCATTTCGACTAGAATCAATGGCTGTTACGACATAACATCCAGCTATGCCTACATCTGGTTGATGTTCGTAAGTCGTTTCTTCTGCGAAAGTAATTGTTTCTATTAAAGAAAAATCGCCGCCCTTGGTAGGAGTATAATAAATATTGTATTGTTCAACATCTATTACATTTTCACAAACTTCATTCGGGTTTGTCCAAGAAAGATTATTAATAAAAAAGTCAGGATTGATTTCTCCTGTTACGTTATCGCAAATATTACTAACTGTTAGTGTTGGTGGACAAGGGGGGACATCATCATTAGGCGCTGTACAAATCTCTTGAGAAAAATTAAGCAAAGGAGAAATGATTCCACCGATACCATAAGTCCCAATACTTTGAATTTTATAGCAATATTCCTGTCCATTCGATAAGCTATTATCTTGAAAAGATAGCGCATTAGTCGTCCCAATAGAATCGAATAGGCCTTGGTCATTTTGTCTAAAAATGGTGTATTGAAAATTATCCCAAGGTATCATTTCTTCCCAACTAAGATTTACGGCTTCATCCGTTGGGCTTGCGCCTAAGAAAACCGAAGCGGCGGCATTTGTTTCTCCTAATGGTTGATTTCCTCCATTTACATAAAATTCCACCTTATAAGTATAGGCATTATTCACCGTATTTAGTCCTTCATCAAGAAAAGTGGTATCATTAGCCGTATTGAAAAACGGGCTCTCAAAATCAGCACCCACCACTGGTTGAAAATTAGTCCCCATCAAACCTTCTGCTCTCAATAATCTGTATCTATAGGGACCGGGATTCAAAATAGTATCTAAATCTGAGGCAGTTGGTTTAGTCCATGCTATCTCCATACTGCCTGTATTGGTGTTTGTACTCGCAACACTCACTTTGGTAATTAGCGGAACATCTCGATTCAACTGCACACAGGCTTCTCCTGAAGGCAAACTTTCTACTGGATTAAAAGGATTATTAGCGGCCGATAATCGAGCAAAATTAGCCACAATACGATAGCAATAAGTTCTACCTCGCTCAACATCTTGATCAATAAAAATATATCGACCATCTTCCATGTCATTGATAACTCCTAAGGTAAGTCTAGTATATCCTTTTCCTCCTAAACCTGGGCTACAAGTGTCCAACGGAAATTGGTTACTGCCAAATCTTCTCCACACAGAAAAACCTTGAAAGTAATTATCTGCTGCATCTTCACAGCTATAAGGTTTCTCCCAAGATACTCTAATTTCCTCTGGCAACGCAACAGCTTGCACATCTTCGGGAGGAGGTCCAACAACTCTAATCAATACGGTTTCTAAAGTAGACACAAAGCTAATTCTTCCTCTATTATCTACAATTTCTTGATTATCCGTTGCTCTAAAGACCACTTGATATTCTTGGTCAGAAATATGTTCACAAGCGGTATCCCAAATAAATTTTCCTCTAAGTGGCTGAGGTTGGTATCCTTGAGCTACTTCTAGTCTAGCAGGGCTAGTTTCAACTTCAAAAGGGCCGCCTCTTCCTGTTAATTCAACTAATTGCAAGGGCATATCTGGATCCGTTACGACGACATCTAGTTCTAGAGTCTCTCCTGCAATGACACATATTTCCCGAACTACTTCAATTTCTGGTGGTTTATTATCACAATCGCCTTCAATCAATATCTGCATATCTCTCATCATGGTATCAATTGGCACACCTTGGCGATATTCCACAATGATAAAGGCAATATTATATTCTCCTGCCCTTTGAGGTGTCCGCCAAACAAATTCTCCTGTTACAGGGTCTAAAGAATGGTCATTATTAGCACCAGGGCTAATGGCTTCAGGAAAAAGATAATTTGGTACAGGAATACTTGCCCCAGACTCTTCATCAATTCCTCTTAATGGTATGATTAAATGATAAGATAAACTATCTCCATCTGCATCATAAGCATTGGGGTTATGAATAAAGGTCTCTCCTACACAACCAATATCGACAGGTGGTTGCAATAATCGTGGCGTACTATTACTACCTTGAAATTGCGGATTCAATAAAGTGTAAACCGTTTCTAAATGAAATTCCACCATATCAGAATTAGGTGGATTGACATTCAGAATTTGAGCATTTCTATTGGGATCCGTCATAGACAATTTATAGGTACCAATGCCAGGATAGACATGAAATGCCATATAAATATTGACTTTTGTATCATTAGGCAGGATTTCACCAGAAGGGATACCACTATTGCCTACAGGGCCATTAATTCTAACCAAAAGTTCACAATTACCATCCCCCCAACAGAGGGTTAAACTATCTCGGTCCGCTTGAATACTAGAGGCTTTGGTATAAGTAGTAATCATTGCTTTGATAGTCAATGCATCAATTTGTTCTACGGTAATTTCTCCTGCCCGATTATGAGTTGCAGCCAGATCAGAAGCTCCAAAAAGACATAACCAAAAGGTTAGTAAAATAGGAAAGTACGAAGCATATTGTCGAAGCATAGCATTTATTTTAATAAAAATAGGGAAGTTCCTATATATATTATATCCTAAAAATGAATTTCAGTAAATTGTTTTATATTATTAATAGAGTATCCAAAAACATAAAACAGTTGTAAAACTATGAAATCTAAGAAGGATAGTGGTTTTTTTCCAAAAAAAGTTGGTCATAGTCATAGCTAAAACGAAAAAAAGGGAAGCTTAGTTTTAGAAAAAAATCAAGAAGCATTTAAATTCTAAAATTGTCGTGTAAAATTAGTATTTTTCGGTTTTTTTTCTTTCCTGCAAATTTGCCGACTAAGTTTGCCTTTTATTTAGGATATTTCTAAGCAAAATGAGTAGGTATAAAATTAATATTTAGCTTTTCCTCAAATGGGATTTTTTGATAGATTTTTTGGGTCAACAATAGAAAGCATACCTCAACCAGCTATTGGCTTTGGTCGATACAGTGATTCCTATAAAAGTAAGGAACAGTATGCGGCGTGGGAAGAATCTTTAGACTTATTCGAAAAGCAAGAATACTTAGCTTCTTTTAATGCTTTTTTCACTTACCTAAGAGATACCAAAGAAAAGAATGTATCCTTCGTGGAAGAGAAAGGGGAAATACGATTTGAATTAATACAAGGATCTAAAAAGATAGTCGGTTTTGCCAATAGAAAAAAAGTGAAAGCAGAAGCCAAAATAGCGATTACAGAAAATTTGAATATTGGCTTCATGCGGCGCTTAATGGAAGAGAATTTTAAGATGCGCTATAGTTGTTTCGCATTGGATGCGGATAATGACATTACGATTGTTTTTGAAACAAATATACTAGATGCCTCTCCCTACAAATTATATTATGCGTTAAAAGAAGTAGCCACAAAAGCAGATAAATTAGATGATTTATTAATTGATGAATTTGAGGCCTTACATCATACGGATGAATCCTTAATCGAGCATGCTACTATTTCCGAAAAAGAAACGAAATATCAATTCGTTATTAGCGAAATTAAAGATGTTTTGGAAGAGATAGAAAATGGCAAGCTAAATACACATCAATACCCCGGTGGAATTGCTTATCTTTTGTTGAATTTAAGTTATAAATTAGATTATTTGACTGTACCAGAAGGCATGCTCATGGAAACATTAGAGCGCATTCATCGCCTTTATTTCACAAAAGATACGAAGACGAATCTACAAAAAAACGCCATCCTACAAAAAGAATATCAGCAATTAGTCAACCAACCTAAAGCAGATTTCTTTAAGGGCATGTATCGGGTAAAAACTTCTTTTGGAATAACTAAACCTGTTACCCATGACCGAGTAGTGAGCTTCATTGATGGAGAACTCCATCAAATGGATTGGTATAATGATAATGGCCACCACAAAGTGGCATTGGCTATTCCTGGCTATATTATAGGTTATTGCTTATTCAACTATGCCATTCCTAAACCTGATAAGGATTTATTTTATCTATATTATCAAATTATTTATGGTTCTTTTTTCGAAAAATTAGGATTTAAATTAGATTTAGTCGATTTCGAACAACAGGCTTTTAACAAAAAAGGGATAAAAAGAGCGATTAAAGAAATAGTAGATGCGAATAAGGAAAAATACCCCCATTTAGCGCCAAATACTAATAAATTGTCTTTTGATGGGCAAGTAAAATTTACTAAGTCGTATCTCATAATGATTAGAAATTTAGATTTGACTAAAGTAGAGTAAACTAGTAACTAGTTGCTGGTTAGTCCTAAGAAAGATGACCAGCAACTAGTAACTAGCAACCTGTAAGCACTCGCAACACTTATAATGTGAAAGAAATAATAGAATTATACCGAGATGTGGTCATTCAGATTGCTACTCCTTATAGTAAAGGAACGGGATTCTATGTAAAAGCGCACAATTTAATAATAACCAACGAACATGTCGTTAGAGGGAATAGGGAAGTAGTAATAGACAGTAGTCGATTTGAGAGACAATTAGCCGAGGTCTTGTTCGTTGATGCGATGCATGATTTAGCCTTTCTATCTGTTCCCAAAGTAGTCGAGATACCATCCATCACATTAGGAGGAATAAAAACGGTAAAAGAAGGAGATTACGCCATAGCCATTGGGCATCCTTTTGGATTAAAATACACGACGACTAAAGGAATCATTTCAAGTACGCAACATCAACAAAACGACATTACTTATTTGCAACATGATGCTGCACTTAATCCTGGTAATAGTGGAGGTCCACTACTAAATCTAACAGGAGAAGTAATCGGGGTCAATACGTTTATGATTCGAGATGGAGAAAATATAGGATTCTCACTCCCAGTTAGTTATTTAAAAGAAACCATAGGTAGTTATTTAAAAGGACAAGGGAAATCTGGTGCTCGCTGTCTCGCCTGTTCGAATATGGTATTTGATACAGGCAAGGCGCAAAAATACTGTCCACATTGTGGCGCAAAATTAACCTTACCAGCCTATGAAGAAGATTATGAACCGTTAGGCGTCAGTAAAACAATAGAAGAATTATTATCAGAAACAGGGCATGATGTAAAATTATCTAGAAGAGGACCTAATAACTGGGAAATTCACCAAGGGAGTGCTAAAATTAATATTACCTATCATGAAAAAACTGGCTTGATTATTGGGGATGCCTTCTTATGCAACCTCCCAAAAGAGAATATCGGACCTCTCTATGAATACCTCCTAAAGCAAAATTACCTCATCGAAGGACTAACTTTTAGTGTTAATCCCAAAGGGCACGATATTATATTATCCTTACTTATTTATGATCGCTATCTTAATGTAGATACAGGCATTCAATTATTTAAACATTTATTTGAAAAAGCCGACCATTACGACGATATACTCGTAGACGAATTTGGTGCGATTTGGAAACAAGAAGAGTAGTAATTATTAGCTATTTGGTTTTATCCAATACTTTCAACCGAAACCCCGCTATTTATAGCTTTGACAAACGAAAGGCATAAAATTAATTAATTAAAAATTAATAAAATATGCTTCTTAGAAATGACGTTAAATGTTCGGTTTGGTGATTTTTCAGTATTGAAAATGATCTTAAAGTCTTGATTCGTCAAGAATCTTGCACAATCAACCACTTATGGCTATTGCCAAATTCCTTTGAAATATATATCCTTGTATAAATTTTTAGGTTGTTCCTTATTAATGTTTGGATAAGCTTACATTTTAATACAAGTATAAAGATGTATTTTATATAAATATTAAATTTAGAATTTTCTAATCTCAACCAGAAATAAAGTCGTTTTAAATAATATATCTTACATGAAACAACTTAAGACCTTTTTACTCCTTTGTGCTATCACTTTTAGCTATCTGTCCGTTCAGGCACAAGATATTCACTTTTCTCAATTCTATATGTCTCCCTTAAATCTGAATCCTGCATTAACAGGAGTGATGAATAGTGAAGTGAGAGTCGTGGGAAATTATAGAAATCAATGGGCGAGTGTTTTAAAATCGAATGCCTTTTCTACTTATTCCGCTTCTTATGATCAGAAGATTCCCGTTGGTAGATATGATTATTTTGGTATTGGTGGTACTTTTTGGGGCGATAAGGCAGGTCAATTAGATTTTAAAACCTTACAAGCTAAAATGTCCGCTTCTTATAGCAAGAGAATGGGTGGCTATAGAAGTAAATCTCATTATTTAGTCGTGGGGGTAGAAGGGGGCATTGCACAGCGCAGCATTGACTTTGAGAGAGCACAGTGGGCCTCTCAACACGATGGAGAAGGAGGATTTGATGGTAGCTTAAGTAGTGGGGAAAATTTTGCCAATGATAATTTTATCTTCCCTGATTTTTCTGCTGGCTTATTATGGTTTACTGTTTTCAATGAAAGAAGTAATTTTTATATAGGTAGTGCATTTAGTCACCTTAATAGAGCTGGTCAATCATTTGATCCTGAAACAGATTTACCTTTATACAGTAAATTCACCGTACATGCAGGTGGTGAATTTATGGGCGGTGGAAAAATTGGATTAGTACCTGGTGTAGTCGCTTTATTTCAAGGACCTTCGTTCGAGTTGAACGCAGGAGCTAGTTTGAAGTTTTTGTTAAGCAATGGCAAAAGAGGCGATCATCAATCTTTCCAATTAGGGCTTTGGACTCGATTGGCTAATAGAGCTAGTCCTTTTGATCAAGATAATGCGACCGATGCAAATACGACAATTTGGGCAGATGCAGTAATTGTTTCTACTAGATTTGATTATAATAATTTTGGACTTGGATTTAGTTACGATTTAAACGTATCTGATTTAAGTCAAGCAAGTAATGGAAATGGTGCTTTTGAATTCTCTATTATTTATCATATAAAAGGAGAAGAAAAAAGAGATGTTTATTGTCCTAATTTTTAATTAGGCAGCTATCCAATAAGCAAAATTATATACATAAAAAAGAAATACCCTACTTTTAACACTTTAAAGTAGGGTATTTTTGTATATTTACCTTTAAATTGTGAATTACAACAATTAGAACGTACACAGGAATCGACATCCTGATAAGAGTTAGTATGAAAATTCCCTAAAAAAAATTTGTAATGCTGATTAGTAACCTATAAAAAAATAAATGAAATTTACTACTCGGCGTACCCCCAGACATTATCCATTTAGACGCATTAACTCACCAAGCTCTTAGTGAGAAAACTGTAAAAGACATCTTAATTTACGACTTTGGTTTTGTCGATAAACCAAGCAGAGAAAGTTATCTTTTATCAAAAAATTTAAACGAGATTTTAATTATGTTTGGAAGTAAAAAAAATAAAGAGGCTAATACAAATAAGGAGATTAGTTCAACAGGATCAAAAAGTGGTTCTTTAAATACACTAGTAAAAGGAACAAGTATCAAAGGAGATATCAAGACAGAAAGTGATATTCGGGTTGATGGAAAAATTAATGGTACTTTGACTTGTAATGCAAAAGTGATTATAGGCCAAACAGGTATTGTTGAAGGTGAAATCACTTGTGTCAATGCAGTAATAGAAGGTCGTTTTGATGGCAATTTAGTCGTCAAAGAAACCTTATCCTTAAAAGAAACAGCTATTATTAATGGAGATGCATCTTACGATAAATTGATTGTTCAGCAAGGTGCAGTTATCAATGCTGCTATTAAGCGAAATAGCCCTTCAGGAAATAATGGCACTACTAATAATTTAAAAGCATCTAAAGATATTGTCAAAAAAACAAACGGAAAAGTCACCGCATAAAAAAGAAAATCCTAATGAGATTTTAAAGTACTCGGGAATGGTTTTTCAAATATTTATAGCCCTAGCCATCGCCGTTTTTATCGGTCAAAAGTTAGATGTCTATTTTGCATTAGAAAAACCACTCCTGACTGCTGCTTGTGCAATACTAGCCTTGCCGCTAGTCCTTTATTCCATCCTAAAAGATATATTGTAATTGGAATCTACTGCTTTTTATAAATACTTTACCATTACCTCTATTGGTTCCGCTATACTTTTGCTTGCCTTATGTCAATTTCCGTTACTACAACCTTATTTATTATTTTCCTTTATCAGCTTGGCGCTATTTATGCTATTAACATTAGCAATGTTTTTAGTGGGCGATATTACGGCAAAGAGCAGCAATAAAAATTTATTTACAACAGTAATTCTAGGATTTACTTTCGGAAAAATTTTCCTTTCTCTTTTTGTCGTTTTGGGCTATTTTCAAGTAGCACAACCTTCCTCCAAAATATTTTTACTTCCTTTCTTTATTGTTTATCTAATTTTCACCATTTTTGAGACTTATTTGATGATGCAGATTGGGCAACATAGTAAACCTGCTGTCAAATAAATTTAAAAGTCAAAATCTAAAATCTAAAATTCAAAAGTAGGCATAGAAGCATATCCCACTTTTATATTTTTAATTTTAGATTTTCAATTCATTATAAGTATGGGACCATTATGGGGCATCGACCTAGGCGGAACTAAAATAGAAGGGGTCGTACTAGAAGATAGAGATACACCAAATGTATTAAAAAGACTTCGAGTACCAACCGAACGGGAAAAAGGTTATGATCATATCATTGAACAAATTATCAAAGTTGTCGAGGTATTATCAAGCGAAGTGGGGATTCGACCCCAAAAGATTGGTATTGGGCATCCTGGTTCTTTAGAGCCTTCTTCTCAATTAATTAAAAATAGCAATACCATCGTCATTAATAATATGCCATTAAAAGCCGATTTAGAGAAAGCTTTAAATATACCTGTCGTCTTAGCCAATGATGCAAATTGTTTTGCCATTGCAGAAACAGAAATGGGGGCAGTCAAAAATGCTGTTCCCAATGCAGAAGTTGTCTTTGGGGTAATTATGGGCACAGGTGTTGGCGGCGGATTAGTCATTAATGGAAAAGTAAGAAATGGCAAACAAGGCATCGCAGGCGAATGGGGACATAATTTTTTAGATGAATCTGGTGGTAAATGCTATTGCGGACTAACAGGTTGTAATGAAACAATTTTTTCAGGCATCGCCTTAGAAAAATATTATGAGTCTATTACAGATAAATCGCTTAAATTAAAGGAAATCGTCGCCTTACATTTAACTAATAAAGATGAAGTGGCTACGATGACCGTCAGACGCTTATTGCATTTCTTTGGTAAAGCCATGTCTAGTGTTATCAACATAGTAGATCCTGATGCCATTGTCTTAGGTGGCGGTGTTGGAAATATCGACTTATTGTACACGGAAGGCTTAAAAGAGGTGGAAAAAAATATTTTTAATGATCGTTTGGAAACGCCTTTCTTGAAGCCGAAATTGGGAGATAGTGCTGGGGTTTTTGGAGCTGCTTTTTTGTAGACTTAATACGATTTAGGCGTATCCTCCTCCCCCAAATTATTAACTCTCCTATAAATATCTTTAAGTTGAATGCTACAATCAATAGAATGTAAGTGAATCGTTTTATCTAAGCCAAAAGCACTAGAAATCCGCCATAAATCTTCTGCCTCTTTATACCACGATTGTACTTTAGGAATCGTCTGCCAAATCAAAACATATTCTTTAAAAGAAGGAAGGCTTCGATACCCTTCAAATTTCTCGCTTTTGTCATAATCCTTTGTGGATTGTGATAAAACTTCAATGATTAAAGAGGGATTAGTAATTACGGCATCACTCTCTTCATAAAATTCTTCTTCTCCACAAATCACCATACAATCGGGGTAGACTCCACGATTAAATTTCGGTATGAAAATCTTTTGGTCACTACTATAAGTCGAACAGTTCTTATTTTTTTTTCTGATTTCAATATTAATACTTGTAATTATATTAGCTCCAATTTTATTATGATTGGGAAATCCCCCTGCCATAGCTTCAATTGCCTCATTCCTAGGTACAATAATGCCATTCCAGAACTCACTCTTTTCTGTAGCTAATTCCTCTAGCGCTAAATATTCTTCAAATGTATATTTTCTATCTTCTAATTTTTCTATTGCACCCATAAGTTTAAAATTAAAAAGTTCTTAACAAATATAATATTTATTAAGAACTTTTACAAAACCTAGTACAGTAGGCAGTAAACAACTAAACTGTAGCTACTGCAAACTGCCTACTGTATTTTATTCCTCTCCTCCCAAATCACCCAACATATTAGCTAAGTAATCATGGAAAGTAAACTGAGATTCGATATAATCTTTATTGATGACGCTAAATTCTGCTAGACCATGTAACACCAATTCCATATAAGTATAAACATCTTCTTTCGCCACATCTTCATGTTCGACAAGCTTTCTCAAACCTGCTACTTTATCTAAGGCTTTTTTATAATTGACATCTTTTTCGTCATTTAATATATTAACTCCATTACTACCCGAAAACCAAGCACGAATAGTCCCATAGGGGTCTTTTTCTCGGCCTCTTTTTAATTTTTCTGGATTAGGGAATAATTCTAAAAACTCCTTCTTAATCGCACTTCCTATAAGATTCATAGCGACACTATAAGGACCTTCTTGCTCTCCTTCATACACCAATTCCACTTTACCTGTAATAGCAGGTACAATCCCCCAAAAATCTGTAATTCTTGCTGTTGTTTTCTTTTCTCCATTGATGAGCATTCGACGTTCTGCGGCAGATAACAAATTTTCGTACGCAGAAATACTCAAACGGGCAGATACCCCACTCTTTTCATCAATAAACTCACTATCTCTAGCTTCAAAGGAAATTCTTTCTAATAAGATTTTTAATAATTCTGGTACTCGAATCGCCTGTTGTCCTTTAGTAATTGCTGCTTCTTGATCGGTAATGATTCTTGCGGTGGGAATATCTTTAGGATAATGGGTCAAAATTTGACTTTCAATTCTATCTTTTAAAGGCGTGATAATACTTCCTCTATTCGTATAATCTTCAGGATTAGCAGTGAAGACAAATTGGATTTCTAAAGGCAATCTCAATTTAAAGCCTCTAATTTGCATATCACCTTCTTGTAGAATATTAAAAAGAGATACTTGAATTCTGGCTTGTAAATCGGGTAATTCGTTAATGACAAAAATACAACGGTGAGAACGTGGAATCAAACCGAAGTGAATTACTCGTTCATCTGAATAAGGCAATTTTAAAGTAGCTGCCTTAATCGGGTCAACATCTCCTACCAAATCCGCAATACTCACATCAGGCGTTGCTAATTTTTCTACATATCTTTCATCTCTATGTATCCAAGCAACGGGCGTCTCATCTCCATGTTCTGCAATTAGATCTATCGCAACTCTAGAAATTGGATTTAAAGGGTCATCGTTTAATTCACTGCCAGCGACAATCGGCATATATTCATCTAATAATTGTACCATTAATCGAGCTAAACGAGTCTTTGCTTGTCCTCTTAGTCCTAATAAAAGCACATTATGTCTGGATAAAATAGCTCTTTCTAAATCGGGAATAACGGTATCATCAAAACCAATAATACCCTTGAATACTTTTTCTTTTTTAGTAATCTTCTTGATTAGATTTTCTCGTAATTCTTCTTTGATAGAACGAGATTGATAACCGGACGCTTTTAATTCTCCAAGTGTTTTGGGTTGGCTCATATGTTTACGCTTGCAACTGATTTAATAAATGGAACTGCTAGTTTACTGACAAAGATGCATTTTTAAATCACCTTCGTCTAATAATTTGACAGATAAAGCAATTAAAACAGTTACAAGTATATAAAGTTTATGCAAATTTATCTACGAATACTTTTTACTTTTAGTCAACGCACTAAAATAATTTAGTTTCTCCCTATTTTTGTAGCAATAATAACTAAATACGTCTTACTGTTGATACTTTTTTAAAACACAGCTGATGTGTCAATTCAAAATAGTATCCTATAAATCACCTAACTAAAAAAGAAATATGGTAAAGCTTTTTAAAAAGCGAACAAACCGAAAATTTAAATTAAAACCAATTAAAAAACGACCACCCAGCACCAAATTTGGCAGACGAATCAAAGACCCTTTCGGTAACCTTATCTTACTCAAAAGAGCTTTAACAAGTATTATCGGTATTGCTACTTATCGCCGATTAAATATTGTCAATAAAATGAAAGTGGAAGGCATGGATGTATTGCGAGATTTACCTCAGCAAAATGTACTCTTTGTCTCTAATCATCAAACTTATTTTGCAGATGTTTTTGCGTTAAATCACATTTTTAGCAGTGATAAATGGCGCATGAAAAACATCAATTTTCCCATTTATCTGATGATGCCAAGAGTGCGCTCTTATTATATTGCCGCAGAAGAAACCATGAAGAACGATGGGTTATTACCCAAACTGTTTTCTTATGCAGGAGCAGTTACCGTCAAACGAGCATGGAGAAGTAATGGAAAGGATGTAAAAAGAAATTCAGATTTTCGAGCACCCGCTAAAATTAAAGCTGCTTTAAACCACGGTTGGGTAATTAATTTTCCGCAAGGAACAACCACTGCTAATGCGCCCGTCAGAAAAGGCTCTGCTAGTTTAATCAAGTCCTTTAATCCGATAGTTGTCCCTGTTAAAATTGATGGTTTTAGAGAAGCTTTTGATAAAAAAGGGCTAAAGTTTAGGGAAAGGGGTGTTGAATTATCCGTTAAATTTGGTCAACCTGTTCAATTTGATAAAACAGCTACCAAAGAAGAAATTCATGCTTTTCTCGAAGCAAAAATAAAATAAAACAATGACCAATAGACTTTACTTAAAGTAGCTAATTCCTAATTTTATTAAAAAAATAAACCCTTGAAACTGTTATAATTCCAAGGGTTTATTTTTTTAGTACTCTGAACAGTAAATCATCAATCGTTTACTATTCTTAAGCATGCAAACTCTCATTCAATTCAATCACTTTTGTATTCGGTCGAGCCGTTAATTTACCAGTTTGAGAATCATTAAAATAGAGCATATATTTCTTACCATTTAAATCCATTCCTTTCACTATATTCTCGCCTTCTTTTACAACTGTTCCAGCTAAGTTGACAGGTTGCTTTTCTTTATTATACAAGGATACTTTAGAAGCAGCGGTAATATAAACACCAGCAGCTACCGTACAACCATCACCTAAAGAAATACCTGTTCCAGCATTCGCTCCTAATAAACATTGCTCACCTATAGAAATAACGTTTTTGTTACCACCAGAAAGCGTACCCATAATGGATGCACCACCGCCAATATCAGATTTATTACCAACGACAACCCCTCCAGAAACACGCCCTTCAATCATCGCACTACCTAAAGTACCTGCATTGAAATTAACATAACCAGCGGGCATAATCGTTGTCCCAGGGCTTAAATGTGCGCCTAATCTTGCTTGCGAACCAGAAACAACTCTTACGCCATTTGGTACACCAAAACTAACTAAATAAGGGAATTTATCAACATGACTAACGACTAATTCTTCGCCTCTAAAAGTGGCTTTGATACGTTCTTCTGCCAAATCTTCTGGCAAAATTGGGCCATTACTCGTCCATGCAATATTATTCATCTTTCCAAAGATGCCACTACAATTAATCCCATGTGGTTTTACATGTAATTGAGATAAACATTGAATCTTAAAGTATCCCTCTATGGCATTTTCCACTGCTTGGTCTTTATCAAATAAGAAATAAACGACCACTTCCGTTTTATGGTAACCACTAACCTTTTTATAGTTGGTTAATAATTGTTGGATAAGGGTGATATTTGGATGTTTTTCTATTTCTCCATGAAATGCTTCAAATTTATCGAAAGCATTTTGTAAGCTTTTTTTGGTTAAGACAGCATGTCCATTTTCGTTACCCTTAAACTTGGCAACATCTTGTAAAACTGCTGCTGTTCCAAAAGCTGTATTATAATTTATACCAGGAAAAAAGACTTCTAAGGTCTTATCTCCTTTTGATTTTCTAATCCCTAAACCAAAAGCTAAAGGTCGAGTATAACCTTTCTTTGCTTCTACTGTTTCTACATATTTTTTAAAATCTGCTACGGTAGCCATGTATCCTAATTTTTGTCGGTTATTATTAATTAAATATCCATTTCCTGTTTTGGAAAGCGCAAAAGTACCAAATTTCTGTAGAAATCAATAAGAATAAAAAAGGCACTTATTTAGAAACGACAAAAAGATAATTCCATGTTTTTCAAATGTGAGCAAACGCAGTTTGTGAACTGAAAAATGAGGGCTTTTTAATGGGTTGAAAACCTATGGGGAAAAGAATGAATTGAAAAATTTTAATACGGAAGTTATTTTTTTGTCAAAACTTAAATGTAAAAAAAAAGAGGTGAACTAGGTTTTTTAAGATACTTTCTGCTATATTTGTATTATATAACCATGTCACAAATATTAATTTTTAGTTAATTTGTAAAGCCCCAATAAAAAGATATTCAACAACTGCTGGAAAACGGGAGAAGCTTCACAAGTAAACCTGTCTACTACTTTTGGTTCTAGCCCGAACACTACAGTCTGCATTGTTTAATTCTTGGCGTTTGAAAGTGGTTGTTTGAATTAATAGTTGTAAGCTTGTATTTTTTTCACAAGTTTTAGTTAAAATGTCTTTTATATTACTCATTTTTTTCGCTCTTTTATTATTATCATTTGTCATTGCAGTTATTGGTGCTTTGGCTTTTGGTCTTGCTCATTTTTTGGCCTATATCTCTGATAGTCTAATTTTTCCTGATACCTTCCTTCCTGCTATTTTATTAATATTTGTGGCAATATATTTTCTTTTTGAGATGGTGAAACTTAGTAGATACGAGCAAGAAGAAGATGAATTAGCAGAAGAACCTGTAATTGTTTTTCCTAGTCGGCGACAATTCCGAAGAAAATCAAATCGTAAAAAGAAGACTTAATTATTCAGAATGGAGAGCAGAGATTATAGAAAGGAGACCTAAATTGAATTTCTACCAAACCATAGAATACTCTTCACCCATTTTGGAATTATCTCTATTCGCTCAATGAAATGGTCTCTAATCTCTCTTCTATCAAATATTGATCCCCATTTCCTTCATTAAAATAGTCGCATTGAAACTTTTACTTACGCCTTTCTCTAAAGTATAATCAAAACGCAACTTTCCATTTTCTACTGCGACTTCCATACATAAATTTTCGATAGCTCCATCCGAACCAGCTTCCATATTTCCTAATTCTAAATCATGGGTTGCAATAATTCCTGCACCTTTACTCTTTATCATTTGCTCAATTAAAGCCCTTGACCCTGTGTGTCTATCTTTAGAATTTGTGCCTTTTAGAATTTCATCTAGTAGAAAGTAAATATTATTTTCTTTTTCTACAGCTTCGATAATGACTTTGAGTCGCTTTAATTCTGCATAAAACGAAGACGTACTTTCGTGCAAAGCATCTTGTGTCCGCATACTGGTATAAACCTGCAACAGCGGCAAGGATAATTCCTTCGCACAAACAGCAGAACCCGACATAGCTAAAATAATATTAATACCAACTGTTCTTAAAAAAGTACTTTTTCCTGCCATATTAGACCCTGTTATCAACTTAATATGTGCTTCGGTCGGTGTATTAAAATCATTAGCGACTCGCTTAGAACGGTGAATTAAAGGATGTCCTAGTTGGTTTCCTTTTAATGGGCTGTTTTCTGTAATTGTAGGGAAAATCCAATCTTGATTATTATAATATAAAGTAGCCAAACTATTTAAAGCTTCAAATTCTTGTAAGGCAGCAAACCATTTTGGTAATTCTTTTTTATTAATGGCTTTCCATTTTTCCAATTTATTCACATAATGTAAATCCCACAAACCCGCTAAATTAAAGAGTACCGCAAAGGCATTATACCGAACATTTAGTTGTCCAATAATATAAGACAACCGCTGTATTTGTGTAGAAGCTTTTTGGTTATTACTCGTAAAATTAGCTTTTAGAGTATTTAATTTATCTGCTTCAAAAGGCTCATTTTCTATATGTAGGATCAATTTAGCATAAAAGGAAAGCATCGCTTCTGCGTGGGTTGTTCGATTATGCGTTTCATTAACTTTTTCTGTCGTTTTGCTTAAAATAATTCCTGGTAATAAGACAAAGAATAGTGCAATGGGCCAAGATAAATAATAAAAGGCAATAGACATGCCGACCAACATCCAAATTGGTACAAAAACCAAGGCAATCTTCAACCATTTATTCGTACTAACAAAGGGTTCATCTTTTAGCCAAGTATTTAATAGCCGAAGATGGTCGGCATTATCTTCGGTAACTCGACCGAGTGCTTGAAAATTATGACGCCAATCTAATTTTGGAAAAAGTTCTTTAATAGCAGTTTGACGAGCTAGAATTTCTGTTTTGGCAGCAGTCGTACTCAAAAAATTAGCTAAAGCTTGTTGACCAATAGCCGTAGAAGTTCGATTGCAATATTGGAAAAGGGAGTACGCTCCAAAAATATCCATATCTACCGTATTCGGATGCATGGGGTCAATGAAATCTTGCCCACCATCAAATTGTTGGTACTCATGGGCTAAAGCGGCTACTTCTTCAGCATTAATTTCGGATAAAAATTGATGATGATTGGCCTGTTGTAAAATAGTTCGATGCCAGAAGACAAACTTGCTAAAACCAAATAGGGCAAGTAGTAAAAAGACAATGCCTGCAAAAGCATTAAATTTAGCAAAAATAAAAACAGCGACGAAAGCAGCAGCAAAAAACACAAGCAACCGTATAATAGAAAAGCGGTTGTATTTTTCTTTTAAATCTTTGGCAATAGTGGCAAATTGGGTCGCTCGTTCTTGGTAAATACTATTTATATCTGTCATTCTATTTAATAAATCTTGCGATAGCTTAAATTTAAGTGTATTTTTGAAATGCAAAAATCAACAAATAATTATAGTTATGATTGTTTTTGGCGTATTTTTTAGGAATACTAAAAAACACTTGCTTTAAAACAATTTATCATCTCCAATAACTTTTAAATAATTCCTGTGAAAAAATTACTCTTCTTTTTTGTATTAGCACTATCCTTCTCTGCTTGTCAACAAAATCAACCAGCCAAAATAGAAACAGCTAAAGCGTCTTTAGTTGTTCAAAAAGAGATACAACCTGTACAAGGTTATTTGCCTCCTGGTTATCCTTTAGAATTACCAATCAAGACAGATTATCCTTATAGTATTGACTTGAAAACGCCAGATGGTGAAGTGATTAACTCTTCAAAAATATTTAAGCAAAATGGCAAACCTTCGGTAGTGATGTTTTGGTTAACGACTTGCTACCCTTGTGGTTTGGAATTAGCAGCAATCACCAAGAAGTTTCCACAATGGCAAGAAGAAGCAGACTTTAATCTATATGCGATTTCTACAGATTTCCCTAAAAATGCAGAAAAGTTTACTAAAAGGGTAAAGGCTGGAAAATGGACTTTTGAAGCGTATCACGATTATACTCGACAATTCATGAAGGTAATGCCTGCGGGCTTAAATGGCTTGCCACAAGTTTTCGTTTTTGATAAAGATGGAACAATTGTTTACCACAAAAGAAAATATAAGCCAGGAGATGAGGATGTTCTATTTGCTAAGGTGAAGGAGTTGGCGAAGTAAGCCTAACTACTTAGTACTTCCAGAACTCAAAGTTCTGGAAGTACTTTATTATAAAATCAATTCTACATCATATTCCCGTCCAAATTTCTCTCCTAAACTGACCAATACATAGCCCGCTTCTTGTTCGGCACAAACATTTTCTATCAACTGAAAAGCTACTGCTGTATTTGCTTCATCTAAATGACTAAAAGGTTCATCCAAAAACAAGAAATCAAAAGGCTGACATAAAGCACGAATAATGGCTACTCTTTGCCTTTGCCCATAAGAAAGTGTTTCGCAACTTTGATTTAATAACTGGTCAATGCCTAATTGTTGAGCCATTGCTTGAATATCTTCAGTTGTTTTAGTTGAATGTAAATTGGCTTTAATTAAAATATTATCCATTGCACTCAATTTTGGAAAGAGTCGCAAATCTTGAAAAATAATCGATAAATTATCTTTCCGCAAATCTGCCCAAGTATTAATGGTTAAATCTCCAAGTGTTTTGCCATCCAATTCAACCGTTCCTGAATAATCTTTTCGCAAGCCATATAGAATATGCAAAAAAGTAGACTTCCCTTTTCCAGAAGGTGCGGTCACCAAATAGTTTTTACCTTTTTCTAAATGACAGGTCGTTTCCCAAATATTGGAAGTATGGGTTCGCTTTTGTTCTTTTAGTGGATTGGGTAAAATATGTTGAAGCTGATATTGCATGGTTGTGAGTTAATGAAATTTATGAGGATAATGAGTTAATGAAATTATTAGGCTGTTGGTTAATCTTGGAAATTAATAAACAATAAATAATCAAAAAAGTCATAGCGCCCACCTGAAAATTTAACGGTGCATCAAATAGAAAAATGAGACTATAAAAAACAATAAAAGAGCTACCTAATAATTTGAGTGCAAAAGATTGTTGCCGAAAAAAGACAAAAAAAGTATAGCCTAATAAGCTGATAAAAATCAATAAACTGATTAAACCAGCCGCCGTCCAATAATACAAAAATTGACTCTGCGTATTCACAGGAAAACCTAATTCATCTTTTGCATATTCTTTGTCCATTGCCATTTGATAGTCACCAATGCCTACACCTAAAATAAGATTTTCTTGAATAATCCTCCAACTATTTTTCCAAGACAATAATCGGCGAATACTTGTAAAATGAATGTATTCATAGTTTTTAAAAGTACCATCTTGGAACGTTCCAATTTCCCAACGCATTTGGTCATATCTAACTTTAACGGCAGGAATCTTTTTATAGGCAAAAAATGGCGCAATGATTAGAAAAAAAGTAAGTCCAACTAATAAAAAAGCATACGCAAAAAAAGCATTTACTTTTTTTAATAATTTAGGATAAATAAAATAAAAATAGCCGCCAATTATCCAGGTAATACTGGCAACTAAAAAGCTTAATTGCGCACCTCTTGCACCGAGAATTAATAGCGTTATAAAGAGTACCATTATTTTTATCAACCCAGCTATTTTTTGATGACCAAGCGTCTTCAAGACCTTGGAGCGTCTAAAAAATGAAACTATACTATTTTCTTTACTAAGATATAGATTTGCACTATCTTTCTCCCCCTCTGGAGTCTCGATAGCTATCGGGAGGGGGCAGGAACTAGGATGACTTCCGAACCTTTCAAAAAACACCCATAATTGCAAAAAAATAGCAACCCCAATCAAATAACTAAACTGCAACCGCTCAGTAAACGGACTATAAACCCCAAAAGCTAATGCCTTTTCATGAACGATATAATCTTTTAATAAAGGTACATTCGCAGCTATATACTGTGTCAAATCTATAGGCAATAAAAAGAAGATAAAAGTAATAAAAGCAGCTATGACTGTTGCATTAATTAATAATTGAGTATAATCTTGAAATCGTTTGGTAACAAGCGATTGGTTAATCCAAAAAATAAAAGGAATCGCTAAAAATTCTATTTGACTCAGTAGTATATCTAAGCCTTTTGTAAAATCACTAGAATAAAATAGGCTTATGGCTAAAGAGAAAAATAGAGCTACAGGAAAGATAAATAGTCGACTGGTAAAAGAAAACAGTTTTCTATTTTGAAAAAAAGAAAAAATTGACAGAATGATAAGTCCAACAAAAGCAATAGACACCAATGCTTTAGAAAATGGTAAACCTATTAATAAAAGGCAAAAAAGAAAGTGGAATATTTGAGATAGGTTTTTCAGACGCTTTTAGATTGGATTAAAGTTATCCAACAAAAGTAATTATTATACAGTTAACTATTAGGAGAAAAAAAATCAATCTCCCATCCGTGGTATTTTTCATCCGTGGTAAAAGAATATCCGTTTCATTCACCAAGCAGAGCTTGGCGCTACAGGAATATCTGAGTTATGAGAAATCAAGCAATCGCTTTCCGCCCAACCGCCATTTTAATAATATCCCAATATCCCTGTTCCAATAAGCCTTCTTTATAAAAGCCTCGTTCTTTTAATAAGCGATGCATTTTAGGCAGGTTATAAGGCGGAACGCTCATTAATAAATGGTGTTCGACATGGTAATTCACATTATGAGGAGCGAATAGTATTCGTTCCAACCAATTGGCATAAGTCGTTCGAGTGTTTCGTAAAGTATCTTCCGAATCTTCCACCATCGAATGTTCTGCGATTGACCGAATGCGAATGGAAAAGGTAAAAGTCGTCAGTAAAGCAACTACCCAGAATAAATACAACCAAGGGGAAGCTACTATCGTTAAGATGCTGAATAAGATAAGTTGGGCTACAATAGGACCTGATAAATTGGTGAAAGCGGTTTGGAAAAACTCGCCCCAAGTGCGGTCTTTTTGACTTATTTTTTGAATGTCTTTGCTTAAGCTATATTTTAAATAGCCTAACTGCATATAAATCATACCTAATTGAGACTTAATCCCTGTTGCACCTGATAAATCTCGAAAGAATTTTCGGAACATACTCGCAATAGTGGTCGGATAACCTTTGGTGAGAGAAATGTCAGGATCTTCTGCTGTTCCTGTCGTCAAATGATGTCCAATATGGCAGTCTCGATATTTTAGCAAATCATTTAAAATAATATAACTGCCAAACCATTTA
>JAFMDF010000148.1 GCA_017857395.1 Bacteroidota bacterium
CAAAAAAGAAAAATTCTTTGAATTTGTAACTTTTTTGAGAGTGACACCATTGATTTAATAACTCAGAATGAAATTTTTACTAATATTCAAGATTATCATCGGTTCTATTATTGGGCTTACAGTTCTATTTTTTTTGTACTATAACCCAATAAAATTAGACAACTTTGATAAAAAAGTAATTACTTTTAGCCGATTACCCGCAAACGTTCAGAAAGTTTACAAGATTGAATTTGAAAATAGAATTTCAGGTAAATGGGTTGGATATACTTGCATTTCATTAGATGAAGCACATAAAATAAAACATGACCATACGGGTATGGATGATGGGTTATTTATTTTGTTATTTAAAGGATTCAATCATCATTTTTATATAAATGAGAAACATTTTACATTACAAGCAAACAAAGGTCATCCATTTATTCTATTTGACACAAAATTATATTACCCTAAAAATTTAAATTTGCAAAAAACTAATTATAAAGGTGAAGAGTATATCGAAATAAATTTAAGTACGCAATTAATGAATTAGTAGAAAATGTCCAAAATAGTCTAAGCTTTTCCCTACCTTACCACTTTATCAATAAAACGAAAAAACACCAACCTTGCCTAACACAGAAGCAACAAAACCTATCTACACAGAAAAATACAAAAAATACGTCCTCTACGTCCTAACAGGTGTCTATATCTTCAATTTCATCGACCGCCAAATTCTGGTCATTCTCCAAGAAAGTATCAAAGCAGATTTAAATTTGTCAGATACGCAATTGGGTTTATTGACAGGATTGGCTTTTGCATTATTTTACGTGACGTTGGGTATTCCCATTGCTCGATTGGCAGATAATACCAATCGAAAAAAAATCATTGCGGTTTCACTAGCAATTTGGAGTGCGATGACCGTCATATCGGGACGGGCGATGAATTTTACCCAATTATTATTAGCTAGAGTTGGGGTAGGGATTGGAGAAGCGGGGGCAAGTCCTGCCGCACATTCGATGATTTCCGATTATTTTCCTGCAAATAGACGAGCAACTGCTTTAGCGGTTTATTCGATGGGAATTTACATTGGTATTCTATTGGGCTATTTATTTGGTGGTTGGCTAGATGAATTTTTTGGTTGGCGAACTGCTTTAATGGTATTGGGGGTACCAGGGATTTTATACTCGGTCTTTTTCTATTTTACGGTCAAAGAACCACCTAGAGGATATTCAGAAAATTTAAGCACTAAAGATGCTGCTAACTATAGCTTATTTCAAGTTTTTGGCTTATTGATGAATCGAAAAGCTTTTTTATGTCTCGCCTTAGGTGCAGGCATTCATTGTTTTTCAGTTTATGGTGTAGGCAATTGGTTGCCTTCCTTTTTGGCACGTTTGCATGGTATGGAACGAGGAGAAATAGGGACTTGGTTGGCTATCGGTAGTGGCGGTGGTGGCGCTTTAGGGGTTTGGTTAGGTGGCTATTTGACGGATAAATATGGACAAGAAAACCGACGGATGTATTTAATCATTCCAACAGTAGCAATTCTAGTTTCTATCCCATTATTAGCGATTATGTTGTCAACTGCAAATAAATATGTTGTAGTTGGCGGTAATATAGTTGTTAAAACGCTTTGGTCTTTTTATTTAGCGCCTTGTATTGCGATGGCACATGGCATGGTAGGTTTGCGAATGCGAGCAATGGCTTCGGCGGTCTTTTATCTCTTCCTCAATTTAATTGGTTTAGGTTTAGGCCCTCTATTTATAGGTATGGCAAGTGATTATTTAACACCTGAATATGGGCAAGAAGGATTGCGTTGGGCGTTGACAATGGGTATTGGAATGAGTATTATTGCAGCATTTTTATTTTGGCGAGCATCGGTTTATTTAGAGCAGGATTTGGATGCAGCGCCTAAATAATAGTCGATTAGTTGAGAAAAGTGTCTATCACTCCAATATCGTCGCTGCCCGAGGATATTCTCCTTCCAAATTATCATATTTTTCCTTCTCTAAAATTAAGGCTTTCTGAAACCAAGTTTCACTTTGATAAGTCTGCAATCGCCTATCCGTAAACAAGTCTAAATAAAGATTCCCTTGAACTGCTGTATTTTGTTTTGCATAGTCTAAGTAAGCTTCCGTAGCTAGTCGGTATGCCTGTTTAGCTTTTATAGAATCTTGATTGAAAGAATGAATCGTAAAATTAAGATTCGGGTCGTTGATATTTAAAGTTTCTGTTATATAAACCGTATCTTCTTTCAGTAAAGCAATTTCTAAATCTAGCCCTAATTTAGCAATAGCTGCTGCATCAATTTGTTCCATTTTTTGCAAAGTAGCAAGCGCCGTCTTTTTATCATCTAACAGAAAAGATGCTCTAAACAAGTAAGTCAAAGCGGTCAAATTATTAGGGTCAATATCCAAGAAGGATTGACATTGATTGACAGCGGCTTCCAAGTTATTTAAAAAGAAGTTACAATAAATTTCCATTGTTAACCCCGGCCGAAATAAAGGGTCAATTTGAATGGTCCGTTTGGCTAATTGTAGGGCATCATAATGCAGACCCATATCCAAATATAAATTAGCTAAACCAATAATAGATTCTGGATTATTTGGGCTGATTTGATAACTTTTTAAGAAGTGCTGAAAAGCTGCTTCTCCTTGATTGGTATGACTTAAAACATAACCTCTAACTTGATTGGCATAAGCCAATGCTGCATCTAATTTGATAGCCAAGGCGCTTTCTAAATCCATCAATGCTAAGTACTTTTCTTTTTCTTCAGTGTCTCCAATAGGAATCCGAACCCAATAAGAATCATATAAATCTGCTAAGCCTGCGTGGGCAAGGGCATAATCAGGTGATAAACTAATCGCTTCTAAGAATAATTTTTCACTTTTCTGAAAGTCTGCTAACTTATAACTACTATTATAAATATTTTTGTGAATATGTTTGGCTTTTAAGAAAAGTTCGTAGACTTTACTACTGACTCCAGCGGAGGCGGTTAATTTAGAAAGCTGTTCGGGTGCTAATTTTTTTAATAATATTTCTCCAATATTTTGCGCCAATTCATCTTGAACAGCAAAAACATCGTCCATTTTTCGTTCGTATTTATCCGACCAAATTTGGAAACCATCTGCTACATTTATTAATTGTGCAGTGACTCGAATTTTATCATTTTGCTTGCTCACACTGCCCTCTAAAACATTCTTTACATGCAAGACTTCGCCAATTTCTGAAATATTAGAATCTTTACCTTTAAAGGAAAAAGAGGAAGTTCGACCTGCTACTTTTAGTGCTTTTAACTTCGATAGGGAATTTAAGATTTCTTCTGCAATACCATCTCCAAAGTATTCTTGGTCTTTATTAACACTCATGTCTTTAAAAGGTAAAATAGCAATGGATGGGATAGTGGAACTAGCATTGTGTTTTAGTCCAAAAAAAGTAGCTATGGCAACTAATAATCCAAATACAATAGGAAGTGCCCAATTAGCTTTTGTGTGTTTTTGCGCCTTTAGTTTTCCTTTTATATCTTTCTTTTTGGGAATAGGAAATCCTTCATTGGCGAGCGCAAAAACTTCTAGTGAATTGTCTACATTTTTAAAATCAAATTTACCTAAACTTTGCAATTTAAATTGCGACTGATTTTTAATTTGTTGCTGTACATTACTGGATAATAAGACCGCTCCAGGAATACCCATAGATTCCACTCTTGAAGCAATATTAACGGTATGCCCAAATACATTTCCTTCTTTTAGAATAATATCTCCTGTATTCAATCCGATTCTTACAGGCACTTTAGGGGAGGCTTGAAAAATGGTCTGTAAATTTTTCGCACAAGTCAAAGCATCCACAGAACTAGTAAAAGTACACAAACAACCGTCTCCATAAAATTGAATGATTTCTCCTTGATTATTAGGGACTTCTGCTTCTAAGGCTTGTTTGAATTTTTCCAAATGTGCCATAGCAATCCCTTCGTCACTTTGCATGAGTGCAGTATAGCCAACAATGTCAGCAAAAAGTACCGCCGCAAGCCTTCTATTTTTTGGAGCAGACATAATATGTTGATTATAATATATTTACCGTTTCTATTTGAAGGCAAATTACAAAAAGTTGGCAACTATTCTGGTTTTATTTTAGGAGTGTCGTAATTTACGTTCTTGATTACACGGATATTCCTGACACCTGGCTCTTAATTTAATATTTCTTGTGCAGCAGTCCACAAATACACATCCATTGTTCCCTTCCCTTTTATGGCCACATTCGGTATTTTTTCAAACACAAAATCATTTTTTAACAGCTCATAACTCGTTGGCGCTAACTGTATGCAACTCGCTTGCCCATAAGCTTCCATCCGAGCAGCCGTATTCACCGTATCGCCCCAAAGGTCGTAAGCAAATTTCTTTTTGCCAATCACGCCTGCGACGACTGGACCTGAACTAATGCCAATCCTAATTTCTAATGCTAGGTTATGAACTTGATTAAACCTTTGAATGCCAGTTAACATTTCTTGAGCAAATTGAAAAAGCACCAAGGCATGTTTTTCCTTTTCTTCAGGTACACCCGATGCGACCATATAGGCATCTCCAATCGTTTTGATTTTCTCTAATTGGTATTTATCCGTCAAATCGTCAAATTTTGAAAATAGGCCGTTTAGAATATCCACAACTTTTTGGGGAGAAAGCTTTTCAGACAAAATCGTAAAACCTACGATGTCCGCAAAAAGAATAGAGACTTCTTCAAATCTTTTAACCACCGTTTGTTGTCCTTGCCGAATTTGCTCGGCGATTTGTTCGGGTAGGATGCTATGTAATAAGCGTTGGTTTTCATTGAAAACTTTTTCTATTTGGCGCGTTTGCTCTTCCGCTTTTTGGAGGTCTAAAAAACGAGTATAACAAAGGTTGACTACTTTGGAAAATCTTTGTAATAATACCATATCCTCGTTTTCCATTGGTTTATCTGAAAATACGGCAATGGCACTTTGGGGCATAAAAACGAAGTTAGCATAAATGGAATTAAGAGACCTGAGTGCTGCTTCCATTTCTGGAATGCGTACTACTTCAAAGAAGGTATTATCAAAACTTACTTTTTCTTTTCCTTTTAAATGATAAATCCAAGCTGGATTTTGTGCTCGATGTGCTTGGAAGATTTTCTTCATAAAGGGTTCTTCTGGAGCGACTAGGGAATAAGTATAGGCAGCATATCCTTTCTCTGTAGGCACGGTACTCCAACATTCTATGCTACCTAATTTTTCGTTCAACGTAAGAATGGTACAATCAATAGGATTATAATTCAGTTGCTCCAAACCGCCAAATAAGCTATTGACCACCTCCTTTAATTCTTCACTTTTTTGCATCGCCATGGTTCGAGAACGAACCCGTTCTAATATGGCTTCAATTTGGGCTTCTTTGGCTTGTGCTTCTGCTCTTTTTAAATCAAGGAATCGGGTATAAGTAAATTCAAAAACTTTGGCAAATCGGACCAACATAGCTTGCGCCTCTTGAGATAAAGGCTCAAAAGTCATCATATTGATACTACCCTGAAGAAAAAAAGCATCTGTCATCACAATTCGTTCAGGATTTGATTGAAATAATTGTTGGTAATCTTTATCTTTTTTGACATGGGGCAAGGAAGCCACAAATTTTAAATATTTCTTTAATGCTTCTCCTTCATAATTGCGAATTAGAATAGGAGATTGGCGTTTCCAAGCATCATGAAAATTCAACATGGAAGGGGTGTCCAATGGCGTAAAATGACTACCTGACATAACCGTTCCGTCCATCCGAGTCATCCATGCTTGAATGACATGCTTCTCTTCACTAATATGGCCAAAAAAAGCTCTGGCTTCTCCTGGTAATAAACCCAAGGATTTAAATTGTTGGAAGAAAGTAGCGACGGCTTCATTCAATTCGCTACTATCTTTCATCAGTAAAGTTCGATTTCGAATTTTTTCTAATGCTGCTTCAATTTGCGCCTCTCTAGCTTGTGCTTCTACTTTTTGTAGGTCTAGAAAACGAGTATAAGTTTGTTCAAAAACGTTAGCAAAACGCTGTAGTACATCCATTTCATTTTCAAGCGGTTCTAAGGTATTTAAAGCAAGAAACCCATGTGAGTAAAAAACAGCATTGATAACCAATCGGTTGTTCACGGGGGCATCTGCCTTCGCCAACATTTCTTCTACTGGCATATATTTACCCACATATTCTAAATGATTTTGCAGTTTTTTACCTTTTAAGTCAGCGATGTAGTAGGCTGCTTTCTTTTTCCAAGCGGTATATATTTTTTTAAAAGTAGGGTCTGGCATTAATGGAAAGGCAAAAGCATCTTCTACTACTTGACCATCAGGCGTAAGCCACACTTTACCAGATTTGTTTGCTTCATCAAACTTAATTAATCCAACCGTTACGATATTGATGCCGATTTCTTTTAATTGCTGAAATAATACACTTGCCGTATCTGCCAGTTCGGCACTTTTATGCATCGCCATGGTTCTTGCCCGTACTCGTTCTAAAGCCGCTTCTATCTGCGCTTCTTTAGCTTGTGCTTCTGCTTTTTGTAGGTCTAGAAAACGAGTATAGGTCTGTTCAAATACTTTGGTAAAACGTATAAAAATGTCATGGTACGCTGGTTTTGGTTCATGTGTACAGAACATAATATAACCATATTTGAAGTTAGCACAATTGAAAACAAGTTGCTCGGGTAAAGAAATTCCCTGATTGCCCATTTCTTTTACCGACTGCCCTACTGAATTAATCTTGAGCATATATTCATAATGCTCAGCTAATCTTTTTCCATGTATTTCTTCTACATGAAGAGGCGATTTTGCTTTCCAAGCATTGTATAGAGCCTTTAAAACAGGGTCTTCCTGATGGGGTAAGGTCATGGGTGACATAGGCCCAATTTGTGAACTTGCCCAATTATCCGCTATTGGCGTACCATTTCTAAAAATGCAAAATGCAAAAACCCATGGCTCTAGGCCTAGGGTTTTAAATTGCTCAAACATCACTTTCGCTGCTTCGGGCAACTCTTCACTTTTATGCATCGCCATGGTTCTTGCCCGTACTCGTTCTAAAGCCGCTTCAATTTGTGCTTCTCTAGCTTGTGCTTCTGCTTTTTGTAGGTCTAGAAAACGAGTATAGGTTTGTTCAAATACTTTGGCGAAGCGAATAAAAATTTCTTTTTCTGGATATTCTTCTGTGGTAACAATTAATAAATACCCTTTTGAAAAATAAGCAGCATGTAAAATTTGTAGGGTAGGAAAAGGTGTGTTCTTATCAATGATTTTTTCCAAATTCTTTTGCACACTTGGTTGCGCAGAAAGAAAAGCAAATGCTGCTTGTAATGCCTTCCCCTCCATTTTTTGAGCTAGTAAAGCTCCTCCTGCTTGCCAAGCTTTATACATGTTAAAATGGTGGGGTTCTTCTTCATGAGGGATATATTGTTGAATTAATTCTTTAGTACTTCCGACAGACATCCATTGTTCATCCATAGGATTATTTTCTTCACACAACACAAAACCAGAGGAGAATACTTTCGCTCCTAATAATTGAATCTGCTCAAATAATACGGCGGCACTTTCGGTCAAATCAGAAGAATGATGCATCGCCATAGTGCTGGCTCTCACTCTTTCTAAAGCTGTCTCTATTTGTGCTTCTCTGGCTTGCGCTTCTGCCTTTTGCAGGTCAAGAAAACGAGTATAAGTTTGTTCAAATACCTGTGAGGCTTTTCGTAAAACCTCTTTGGTATCATTGGATGCGGGAGAATGCGTAACCAACAATAGTGAACCATGAGAAAAATCGGCAAAATTCCAGTATTCTGGATTATCCGAAGTCCTTCTATTAGCGACAAAACCTACTCTACGTGCTGCAATCATTGGCGCATATTCCACCATTACTTCTTGCCACTCTTCCGCCATTTTTTTATCAAATTCAATCGTATATTCTTGTTGGTCGGAGTAATAGCTATCTATCATATATTCTATTTGCTCCATGGCATCTACGGGGAATAGTATATTGGCAATCACAATTTCTCCCGATTCTCCTGGCGGTCGAACAGCAGCAAAAGACTCAAACATTTTTTCTCCATCGGTGTATAAATGAATGACGCTTGCCTCCAAATCTAGCTGCCCCAAGGAATCAATTTGTCGACGCATTTCAATAATGACCTGCTTCAATTCATCGGAAGAACGCATCGCTATGGCTCGACTTCGGATACGTTCCATAGCCGCTTCTATTTGCGCTTCTCTAGCCTGCGCCTCTGCTTTTTGTAAATCCAAAAACCGCCGATAAGACATCCCAAAAGTAGTCGCCATTCTTTTCAAGATGACTTGGTCAATTTCGGGCAGTGGTGCTAAAGTCGTAATGACAATAGGGGATAATTCATGGTAAATCGCAAAATAAAAATAGACACATTCGAAGTTTGCTTGACGCATCGCTTCTCCCCGTTCTTTATGTACTTTATTATCGATTAAATCTTGAATAAATTCTTCTAAGTTATCGCCTTTTAATGGAAAATTAAATGCTGTTTCTCCTGCTTTTGTCAAGCGCAATATTTCTCGACCTAAAAAAATGCTGGTTAAATCTTTATCCTCAATAACTTTTAAAAGTTTTTTTTGACTTTTTAAATCATCATGGGCTGCGTATTGCGAGTAAGTATCTTTCGTTCCGTCCACAATAAGAATAGAACTACCCAATTGATTGATATTTAATGCCGCTAATTGATTGACCAAGACTAAGGCGACATCAGGTAATTCGGTACTTTTGTGCATCGCCATCGAGGCAGCACGCACTCTTTCTAAAGCAGCTTCTATTTGCGCTTCTTTGGTTTGGGCTTCAGCTTTTTCCAGTTCCAAAAAACGGGTGTAGGTTTGTTCAAAAACTTTAGCAAAGCGAGCTAAAATAGTTAATAATTTATCGGAAAGTTTTTCATAACTGATAGCGTTGAGCAACCCGTGTTTCATTGGGGCATAGTTCAAAAAAACTTCGTTTTTGTTATAAACATTGGCTTTAACTTCATCTGGTAAATGCTTAAAGTCGGTCTCTTCTAACCAATATTTATCGAAAGCCAATTTATACTCATCTTGATGGTGCAAAGTGAAAGCATTGGTTTGATTTTCCCAATTCGTCCAAATTTTTCGATAGATGGGATGCGCTTTCCCTTTTACAAAATAATTCCTTGTTTGATTAGCGTCCGTTTCCTCCGCCAGCCAAAATTCAAATACCTCTTTATCTTGGTGACAAATCATGATATTGCAACCCCATTTCGCTAGCCCCAATAATTCCATTTCATTATACATCACCGAAACTACATCGCGCAATTCGTGACTTCGTTGCATCCACATAATTCGACTACGAACTCTTTCCAAAGCGGCTTCCAAGGCAAGTGCCTGCTCCAATTGAGCGATTTTTTGGTCTTTTTCATTTAGTAGTTGGTCGGTTGCTAATTGACTCATAGACTGCGTTTTTTGGTGGTGCTACGTCGGGGTCGTTTCCAATACCCCCGACGTTTATTTAAAATAGGGGCTTTTTTAAAATAGAGAAAGTTACTGCAAGAGTTAAATTACGGGCGCACTTGCAGCGACCCCGTAATCCTTCCCCCGAAATTACATCAATTTACCTAATGAAGTTAGGAGATATTGTGCAAAAAGCTGGATTATTTGTTCAATTTGACCTAATTATAAGTTAAAGAGGTAGGATTTGGTTAGTCCAATATTTTCAGCCAAATCGGTGCATTCAATTCCTTAAATTCGGGCATCTCCCATAATGGAGCTAAATTGGTGTCAAACTCAAACAATATATTGAAGTCTAGCATTCCCAATTCCCGTGCTTTTTGCAGGTAAGCAATAGCTTTATCATAATCACCTAATTGCGTATAAATTGCGCCTATAGCGTAATTGCTCCAACCTGCACCATATTGCGTAGATATGCTTAAATCAGGTTTTGATAAGGCATTCAATCTTTGGAGGATTAATGTAACGGCTTGACTTTCTCCACTTTTAGCTAGTTCTACACCCGCCCAATGCAAATTGATGATTTGAAAATTTTTAGGGATAGTGGCTAATTGCTCAAAGTCAACTTTTGGCGTTTTGCCTTCCATTACTTCCAAATAATTTTTAAAGGTTGTTTGGAGGATAGGTTGTTGGTTGGACTGTTGGACAAAATCCAATTGTGCTTTTTTGAATTTTTGAATATCTTGTTCTTGAAAAAGGGTAGAGGGCAGAGGTATACCAAACCAAACTTGCCACATTTCCGCATTTTTATCATTGGTAAAAAAATCCTGTAGGTATCGGTCGAAATCTTCTTCTAGGTCTAAGTTACTGGCACCCAACAATTTTCCCATTAAAAAAGGAACTTGAAAGCTATTTTTTGCAGGTTTCATTCGATAATATTGCTGCTGTAACAGTAGGGTATCTTGTAGTTTTAAGGCAATACTTACCAGATGAAATGCTTTTAAATTAGCTATTAATTCTGGATTATTATCAGTTTGATTGCCAACCTTTAAATCTTTATAAATCTCCAATGCTAATGCTGGATTATTTAATCCTTCTAATGCCATTACAGCGGCCTCGTGATTAACCGCAAAATCCTTAGGATATTTTTTTCTTAAGGCATTTACTGCTTCAAAAGCTTTTAGTGCATCACCTAAATACAAATTTTTTAAAAAACTAAACCAAGATTTTTCATAGCTACTCATTTGAGCTAGATGCCGCTCTAAAAACTCAAAATGGATTTTATTGTCTGAATTAAATCCAATCCGACTAATATTTAAATACCGAAGACGAGGCAAATAAAAAGTACTATCTAATTCCAATATTGTTTTCAAGGCATCGCTAGAAGGGACAGTTTGCAATAATTCGATATACAATTGATAAGCCTGATAATTGGGGGCTTTAATTTTTTTCCTATCCACTAGTTCTTTAGCCACCCAGTATCCACTAATTTTTTCCTGAAGCTGTGCAATGAGTATTTCTTTTTCCTGAATATTCCCTCGAATCTGGTCAAAATGATAAAGAATATTCCCCTTAATGGCATCCACTATTTTTAAATTAAAAATCAATTCATCCCCTTCCTGATAAAAACTACCATCAATAAAATTTCGAGCACCTGTTAATTCAGAAAAAGAGCTTTTTCCTGCCGAATTACCAGGCAGGATACCAACTGCCGCCAAATGATGTCTAACGGTGTAAGGGGAAACGACTTCTGCCTCTTCGATTTCCATTAATCCACGGGTTATCCAATCAGCTGCCATTTTACCCAGAATGTCCAACTCTTTATCCGTCGTATTATTTTGAATGGGAATAATAGCGACTCGTTCATTGAGTACATTTGGAGGTAAAGGGGTATTCGCAGTTAATTGTTCGGGTTCATTTAGTTTCATGCTATTATTAGGCATCCATTGCCAATAACCTATCACCGCTAAAAATAACATGCCAATGATACTTGGCATCAGCCATTTATTTTTTTGGGCTGTTTTGATTTTGCCTTTCATCTCCGACCGTTGGGGAATGACCAATCCTTCATTCGCCAAACCAAATACCTCCATTGTCTTCTCCACATTTTTAAAATCAAACACTCCTAAAGATTGTACTTTAAAAACTGTTTGATTCGCAATATGTCTTTTAATTTGTTTGGAAAAAAGGACAGCTCCCGCCACGCCTAAAGATTCAATCCTAGAAGCGATATTCACACTATCCCCATAGACATTATCATCTTTAAAAAAGACATCACCGCTATGTAAGCCGATACGAACGGGCACTTTAGGTTCAGTTTGAAAAATAGATTGAGCTTCCTTCGCACAATGCATCGCATCGACTGCACTATCAAAAGTACAGACACAGCCATCCCCATAATTATTGATAATTTGTCCTTTGTATTGGCTTACTTTTTTTTGGAGGGTTTGGTGAAACTTTTCGAGGTTATGATTGGCGGTAACTTCGTCTTTTTGCATGAGGGCGGTATAGCCGACGATGTCAGCAAATAATATGGCAGCTAATTTTCTCTTTTTATTCATTTTTGTTGATTTCGGGGTCGCTTCCTGCGCCCCTGAAATTTTTAAAATTACGTTAAAGTAACAAGGGCGTTTGAAACGCCCCCCCTATCACCAAGATTTAATCTTTCACCTCCAGTCGTTCTAATAACTCTTCAAAACGTGACTCACCCCGCAATTCATCCCAGCGGGGTTCAAACCTGAGTTGGCGTAGTGCTAAAATGTCCTTTCTTTCAAAAGCTAGTTCTAATTGTTCGTAGGTTTTTTCTTTCTCTCCTAAAGACAAATAACAAGCTGCAAAAAAGTAAGGAGAAGCAGCTCTTTCAGGATTTGTTTCAAATTCTTTTAGGGCGCTTCTGGCTTCTGATTCTTTTCCTGCATAAGCACAAATTGGAATATAGAAAACATAAGTCAAATTAGTAGCAGTTGCTAAAAAATCATTAATAGAAAGTACGGTTTGCATATCCTTATAGGCGTCTTCATATTCAGATAATCTGAATTTAATATAAACGGAAAGACTTACTGCTCTTATGTCTCCTGAAAAAAGTTCATTTACTTCCACTAACAAGTCTCTTAATTCCCGCTCTTTTCTGGTAAAAGCATAAATGGTAGCCAGTTCTTGATACCATAAAATGTTTAAGGGGTCCAATTCAACAGCTTTTCGCATATAAGCAGTTGCTTGTTTTTTATCGCCATTTTGATGAAAGATATTATGGGCGAGGTTATAATAAAGCCGAGGGGTTTCTTCCAATTCTAAGGCTTTTTCTATTGTTTTTTGTGCTTTCCTATAATCATAATCATAATCTTGGTAAATATAGACTAAAGCCGAATAAGCCTCTGGAAGCGTACTATCTAATTCAATTGCTCGATTTGCTAGTGTTCTCACTTTTTTCTCAATAGCTGGGTCAAGTATTGTCAAAAGCGGAAAATTCAAATCATAATACAAAATACTTAAGTCAGCATAAGCTAAGGCAAATTGTGAATCTAATTGGATAGCTTGTTCCAATAATTCAATAGCTTTTTGTGGTTGAAATAAATCCCTATATTGCATAGCTTTTAGGTATAAATCATAAGCCTCCTGATTCTGAGTCGGAGCTTTCACTAAATGTTTTTTCCCCTTCTCAGCGAAAGTCAATTCCAAATTTTTCACAATAGCTTTAGCAATTTCATCCTGTATGGAGAAAACATCTTTTATTTCTCGTTCAAAACGACCTGACCATAGCTGAAACCCATCATTGATATTGGTCAGTTGAGCAATAATCCGTACTCGGTCATCTATTCTCCAGACACTCCCTTCTAATACGGTTGCGACGCCCAATTTTTCTCCTACTTCTTTGATATTAACTTGCTCCTCCCGAAACTGAAAAGAAGAACTTCTTCCACTTACTTTCAAGTCTTTTACTTGGGTTAAGGCATTTAGTATTTCTTCTGACATGCCATCACTAAAGTACTGTTGTTCGGGGTCATTGCTCTTATTTTTAAAAGGTAACACCGCAATGGATTTTTGGTAATCAGGTATGGCTATCGTCTCTGCTTTTTTATTTGATGAATTAGCTAACTGTTGCTTCCATAACCAACCGCCTGCAAGTATTAATAATGCTATAACAGTCGCTCCCAATAACCCTATTTTACGCTTGTTTGTAGGAATATCTTTTGATTTAATCTTTTGTTTACCTCCTAATTCTTCTGGTTTTGGAACAGTCAAACTTTCATTTGCTAGCGCATAAACAGTCATTGCCCCTTCCACATTTTTAAATTCAAATTTACCCAAAGATTGCAACTTAAATTCCTTTTGATTTTTAATCTGATTTTTGATATTACTTGATAATAAAACCGAACCTGCTACCCCATAGACTCCACTCTAGAAGCAACATTCACCGCATCTCCATAAACATTATCGGCCTCAAAAAAGACATCGCCGCTATGTAATCCTATTCTAACAGGCACTTTGGGCTCACTTTGGAAAATTTGCTGTATTTCTTTCGCACATTGCGTTGCATCTACTGCACTATCGAAGGTGCATAAACAGCCGTCGCCATAATATTGGATGATTTGTCCATGATATACGGCTACTTTTTCATTGAGGGTATTGCGGAATTTTTCTAAGTTTTGGCGAGCGGTGGCCTCGTCCTTTTGCATGAGGGCGGTGTAGCCGACGATGTCGGCAAATAGAATGGCGGCTAATTTTCTTTTTTTATTCTTCATCTTTTATGCTTCAATTTTTAACGGCCTTTGGAAAACCTATTTTTTCCAAAAGTTGTAAATACCTAGGGTCATCCCGTATTTCAAGCGGTGAATTAACTTGAATATTCATTAAGGAGGACTCATGATTAGTATAAGCTTTTTCTAAGGCTTCAAATCCTAAATCGTCATTCCCCATCCCAAAATGCACATATGCAATATTCAAAGAAGGTATATTGTGATTAGCAGCTATCCAATTTAAGCTATCCAAATAGTTTTGAGCCACCTCTTGTTTTTTCATTGCTCCATGGATATATCCTAGCATTGTAAAGCCCATTACTGGACTAATTAGTTTAACCTTCTTGGCTGAAGCAATGGCTTTTCCCCAATTTTTTAGTAGTACATGATAGGAGACTACAAATTGTAGGGTATATAGGTCAGTCGATAGCTCCATTTGGTATCTATCCATTAAGGCTTTGGCTTTTTCAAATTGATTCGCTTGCAGATAGGTCTTTGCTAAATAATGGTCATAGGTCGTTTTTAATTCTGGAGCTAGTTTAATTCCCAATAAAATTTATTTAATGGCTCTTTTAGGTTGATTAATCCTCCGCAAATAAGTAACATAATCAATTCGATTTTTTGGATTTAAGGACAATGCTTTTAAATAACTCTTTTCCACTGCCGCTAAATCCCAATCGAAATTTGTTTGCGTAATGCCGAGATTATTCCATCCACCCGCATTGTCTGGATTCAATTGGATGGCCTTTTCTGCCATCTTTTTTGATTTTTGCCAATTAGCCAAAGGAGACGCTGGACTTTGCTCCGCCAACATCCAATAAAAGGTGGATAAGGCGGAATAGGCTTCCGAAAAATTGGGGTCTAATTGAATGGCTTCTTCCATTAATTGAATCCCTTTTTTTGCAGATTCAGCTTGATGATGCTTTAAATCAAAACTACGCAAATACAGGTCGTAAGCTTTTTCATTTTTAGTTGGTAGCGTATTTAATTTTTTTTGCTGTTCGGTAGATAATTCCAATTGAAGATTTTGGATAATTAATTTTGTTATTTCATTTTGAAAGGAGGCAAGCAGCAATTCCATTTCTTTAAAGTTATCCCCCCAAATGTATTTTCCTGTTGGGACATGCAATAATTTAGTGTAACCACTCTTTGTTCGTCTTCTATTCTTGAATTACCTTCTAGCAAGTATTCTACCTTCATTTCTTTACCTATTTCTACCGCTGTTTTAATAGAGGATTTATATTGATTGGCTACTTCGGTGGAATAAACATTTAATGCCTTGATTCGAATTAATTGAGTCGACAAATCTTCTCGAATACCAACATTGAAATAATTCAAATCTTTATCTTCCCCTAAATTCTTGAATGGTAGGACAGCAATTGATATTTCTTTTTGTTTAGGGAGGGCCTCCATTTGTTTTTTTTGTTTCCATAAAACAGGGGAAAGCAATCCAATGCCAATAGAAATAGCGGCAAATAAAATTAAAGGCCAAATTAAAGATTTTGGTAGTGGGCTAATAATTTTTGCTCGCCCTTTCCCTTTCATTTTCTCCTTTTTGGGAATTACTAAGTTTTCCCCTTTCAAAGCATATACCGTCATCCCCTCTGCCACATTTTTAAATTCAAAGCGTCCCAATGACATTAACTCCAATGCTGGCTGGTTTTTAATTTGATTTCTAATACTACTGGATAATAAAACCGCCCCTGGGACGCCCATAGACTCTATTCTAGAAGCAATATTGACGGCATTGCCAAAGACATTATCGTCTCGAAAGACCACATCACCCGCATGCAAACTAATCCGAACAGGCACAGTAGGGGCAGTTTGAAAAGCAAATTGTAAGTTTTTTGCACAAGTCACGGCATCCACCGAACTATCAAAAATGGCTAAACAACCATCGCCGTAAAATTGAATGATGGTTCCTTTGTTTGCTGGCACTTGTTTTTCTAGTACTGTTTTAAATTTTTGCAGACTGGTGAGTGCTTGCGGTTCATCTGCTTGCATCAAGGCAGTATAGCCCACAATGTCGGCGAAGAGGATGGCGGCGAGTCGGCGATTTTTTGAGGTGAACATTTAGTAAATATGTTGTTTTTTGAGGTGTAGCTTTTGTATTTTTTACAAGCTACAAAAAATCGATGAAAATTTTGGTACGTTATTTTGGTAAAGGATAATATCGGGTTGTTTCAGGGTGGAATAATATAGCTAAAACCTGCCTACTGAAAACATCTGTTTATTTTATTATTCTAACTCTTTATCAATTTTATCAAGTAAATTATTGACCACTTCTAAAATTTTTTCTGAATGTTTTACCAATATTCTTTGGTTAACTCTGGCAGCATAAAGACCATTTTTAAAAGTGGGAATTTGCAGAATCTTGCGCATATATTTTTTTGTCCCTTCGTCAGTAAGCAAAAGTTCCATGTCTATTTTAAATAGTGTATTAAAAATATATTCTTCGTACTCTCTTCTCATATGTCCTCGCAAATCAGTAAGAATTACATACAAATTTCTTAAATCCAGAAGGTCATTTTTTATTCCTTGATGTTTAATAATACTCATTTTTCCAGAGCTAATTATTTCCACAATAGTATTGTCGTTCGGATTAAAAACTTTCCAAGCTGCCATTCTAAAAAAATGACTTTTAATGTCAGATGGGTATTGTGATTCATTGACAACCTTAAAGTTTTCTATTAAGATATTAAGCGACTCCAATTTTCCTTTTCTTAAATCAATAATTTTAATTAATCCTTCTTTATCTCTTAAGAGGTCTCTTTTTATGCTTACTAAGTAAGAATTTTCAAGCCTTCTCTCCTGTTGTTTTTCATTCCAATTATTTACCTGTAAGGCTAATAATATTCCAATCATTACAAGTAGAATTTCACCTATAGCATAAACTAAATATTTTTTAAGGCTATTTTATTCGATTAATCTTCGCCGTATAGTCCTAAAGAATTTTACCATTGATTTTACTTTTATTTTAACCAAATAAATACTTCTGCTGGTGTGCTTTACTGGATAACTTTCCGTTATCCAGTAAATTTATTTGTGAGTATCTTTTAATTTTAATTTTAATTTATCCAATAACTTCCCGTTATTGGATAATCTGGGCTACAGAAAATCTCGTAATTGTCGGCCCATTTCTAGATTACAAAGGTTACCTTTTCTAAGTCCTGCATAATCTCTTGCAGAAGACCATTTATATTCTATTGGATTTTTCACCATATCGGCCTCTACGGGATTGTTATGAATATAGCAAAAGCATTGGTAACCATAATCTGTTCCAGGTTTAAATCGGTAATCCTCTTTACCATTTTTCTTGAGCGTTATAAATTCATCAATCCAGCCATCTTTAGCTTGGCAGTTATCTTTAAAAAGCCTTCCTGACCAGCCTTTTTCTTTATTGATAGCTCGTCCATAACTTCTTTGCAAAATGGCGATGGCTTCATTTAAATCAATTTCCTTTTTTGCCTGCTTATCTCTCGACCAATCTCTTTTAACCATTTGCGCTTTTTTCCCATACTTCGAAACTCTTCGCTGAAACTCTATTTTGTCTACATGTTGATAGAATAGCTCCCTATCTATTTTTATTTTTCGGACATAAAACTGCCAATGAAAATGATTGGGCATTAAACACCAACTTACCAAATCTCCAAAAGGCAATAGGTACATTCTCATCTTCCAAAGAAAGAATTCGTGGTGTTCATCGGAAAAGAAAATTTGTCTTTTATTATTGCCTTGATTGTAAATGTGGAACAATTGGTTTTCATAAAATTGCATAGTTTTCTCATTTTTGATTATCCAGTAACTTCCCGTTACTGGATAATTTCATGTTGTTTTCTCAAATATTTTTGAAAGTATTCTTTTGAGTATCTCTAGCAAATTTACTGGAAAAATTAATAATACTAAAGAAGAAAATTTACTGGATAACGGGAAGTTATCCAGTAAAAGGCGTCCACAAATACACATCCATCTTGCCTTTCCCTTTTATCGCCACATTCGGTATTTTTTCAAAAGTCGCTTCTTTTTTTAGAATCCGATAAGTCGTAGGCGAAACTTGAATACAATCCGCATGTCCATAAGCCTCCATTCTGGCAGCCGTATTCACCGTATCTCCCCAAAGGTCATAAGCAAATTTCTTTTTGCCAATCACGCCTGCAACGACGGGCCCAGAACTAATACCGATTCTTATCTTTAAATCTGTCCCAATAACTTTATTATACCCTTGCAAGGTCTGCAACATATCTTTGGCAAAGGCAAACATTAATTGGGCATGATTGTCCTTTTCTTCGGGTACGCCTGCTGCGACCATATAGGCATCTCCAATCGTTTTGATTTTTTCCAAACCATATTTATCCGTCAAATCATCAAATTTGGAGAATAAACCGTTGAGAATATCCACTACTTCTTGGGGAGAAATTCTGTCCGATAACACCGTAAAACCAACAATGTCTGCGAATAAAATAGAGACTTGTTCAAATCGTTTAACGACTGTTTGTTGGCCTTGGCGAATTTGTTCGGCGATTGGTGCGGGGAGAATACTGTGCAATAGGCGTTGGTTTTCGCTAAAGACTTTTTCTAATTGAATTTTTTGTTGCTCCGCTTTTTGGATGTCCAGAAATCGGGTATAGGTTAGGTCAATAGCAGCGGCAAAGCGTTGTAAAATATGGGATTTCTCGGCAGACAAGGCTGCTGCGCCAATCACTTGTATGACGCCATGGGACATATAGGCACTACCCGTTACTATTTTTTCATTTTGAATAATAGCTGCTTTGACCTCCGGAGGTACATTTCTTAAATCCGTCTGCTCGAAAATGAGTTTATCATAGCTTTTTTTTGCCGCACCAGATAGTTCCCGTTCATGGTACTGTTCGCCCTTGAGGTAGGCATCATAGCCTTCTTGGATAAAAGGATGGTCGAGTTTTGGAATTTTATAACTATTGGGTAAACCCGATTGCGCATCTACCGATTGCCAGATTTCTATTTCCAGCGTTTCTTTATCAATTATCCCAATGATACATTGTTTGGAATCAAAATCTAGTAAGCGCAGTTGTTGAAAGACCAAAGAAACCACGGCTTCTAGCTCTGTACTTTTATACATGCTGGCGGTTTTGGCTCTGACTTTTTCTAAAGCCGCTTCTATTTGCGCTTCTCTAGCCTGTGCTTCTGCTTTTTGTATATCCAGAAAACGAGTATAGACCTGTTCGAATACAATGGAAAATCTTTTTAAAACATGTTTTTGATGTGGGGTAAATGCTGTTGGAGACCCCATTCCCAAGAGGCCATACTTATGGAAACATCTAACATTTTGCAAATAATCCAGACTCCTAAATTTATTGAAATGTGTCATACCTGAAAGCGCTATTAAATGGTCCAAATGTGATTGTACAACCTTATTCCCTACGAAGTTAAGTTCAGAAAATTCTTCACCCCTTAACCATCTATTGAAAACTTCTTTTAATTGAGGGTTAAGATTATTAAAGTCCCCTCCAAATTTAAAAGCATCTGGATTTTGTTCATCAAAACCAATAACCCAAGTCTCAAATTTGTTACTTTCTCTATGAAATAAGGCTATCCACGCTGTAATTAACTCCACTTCTAAAACTTTCAGTTCCTCAAAAAGGGTCGTTGTTACATCAGTAAGTTGACTGGTTTTGTGCATCGCCATGGACGCGGCTCGGACTCTTTCTAATGCGGCTTCAATTTGTGCTTCTCTAGTTTGTTCCTCTGCTTTTTGTATATCCAGAAAACGAGTGTAAGCCTGTTCGAATACAATAGAAAACCGCTTTAATACATGTTTTTGATATGCGGTAAATTCTGTGGTGGTAGCTATTCCTAAGGTGCCACATTTATTGCTACTTTGAAGATTTTGTATGTAGTCATGATTCCTAAATTTATTGAAATGGTGAATATCTGTAAGCACCATTAAATCGTTCAAATAAAATTGTACAGCCTGATTCCCTAAGAGGTTATGTATGATAAATTCCTCTCCCTCTAGCCACTTATCAATATCATCTTTAAATTGAGGAATAGCATTATAATCTCCTCCAAAATTGAAAGCTTCTGGCTGCTGCTCATCGAAACCAATAATCCAAGTCTCAAAATTTTTATTTTCTCTATGTATCAAGGTTATCCACGCTGCAATTACCTCCAAGTCTAATACTTTCAGTTCCTCAAATAGGGTCGTTGTGACCTCAATAAGTTGATTGGTTTTATGCATCGCCATGGAGGCAGCACGGACTCTTTCTAAAGCGGCTTCTATTTGCGCTTCTCTAGCTTGTTCCTCTGCTTTTTGAATATCCAGAAAACGGGTATAAGCCTGTTCAAAGACAATAGAAAACCTTTTTAAAACATGCTTTTGATACGCTGTAAATGCTGTGGTGATAGCCATTCCCAAAGTACCATACTTATGGTAACTTCCAAGATTTTGCACATAATCCAAGCTTCTAAATTTATTAAAATGTTGAGTACCCGTAAGCGCTATTAAGTCATCCACATAGGATTGTACAGCCTGATTCTCTACGAAGTTATATTCGTAAAACTCCTCTCCTCTTAACCACCCATTGATAACTTCTTTAAATTCAGGAATAGCATTATAGTCCCCTCCGAAATTAACAGCTTCTGGAATTTGCTTATCGAAACCAGTAACCCAAGTCTTAAAACTTTTAGTTTCTCTATGGAATAAGGTTATCCAAGCTACCATTACCTCCAATTCTAAAACTTTTAATTCCTCAAAAAGAGTTGTGGTGACCTCAATAAGTTGACTGGTTTTATGCATGGCCATAGAGGCAGCACGGACTCTTTCTAGAGCGGCTTCGATTTGTGCTTCTCTAGCTTGTGTTTCTGCTTTTTGTAAGTCGAGGAAGCGAGTGTAGGATTGCTCAAAGACTTTTGTAAAACGTTGCAGAATATTATTTTCTTCAAGGCTATAAATGTAGTTTCTAAAATTGAAAAGGTTAATAACTGTGTTCTTTGAAATCCCATAGGAAGCTTCCATACTTGAAGCATTCAAAACCATTTTTTGTCTTTCTGTACTTATCAATTCCCCTAGTTTAGTACGCTCAAACATGTGGCGGTAAATTGCATCTTTTTGAGCTTTGGTTAAGGAAAGCACCAACAATTTTTCTTTATGTGCAATGGATTGATGTATCCTATCCATAGCTATATGTTTTAAATAAGGAATATATATTTCAACAGGATATATATTTTCAGTTGTACTTGCCCATATTCCAAAATCTTTCGTTCCTGCCTTAAATATATGTATGGCTGTTCCATCTACCAAAATCTCTAACTGCTCCAATTGGTTCATTACTACCTGTACTACTTTCCTTAAGTCTTCACTTTTATGCATCGCCATAGAGGCAGCACGAACTCTTTCTAAAGCGGCTTCAATCTGCGCTTCTCTGGCTTGAGCTTCTGCTTTTTGTAGGTCGAGGAAGCGGGTGTAGGTTTGTTCGAAGACTTTTGTGAATCGTTGCAGATTGTTATTTTCTTCAAGGGTATAAACGTGGTTACTAAAATTGTTGAGGCTAATAGCGGTGTTCTCTGAAATGCCGAAAGAAATTTCCATACTTGGAGCACTCAATAGCATTTTTCGTCTTTCCTCATTTATTAATTCCCCTAGTGGTTTACGCATGAAGTTCTAAATAGTATTTATTGTAACTTTGCGGTTT
>JAFMDF010000149.1 GCA_017857395.1 Bacteroidota bacterium
TTGTATCTTCGAGTCGATATTTTTCAAGTCTTTGACTTAATTTTTTAGGTACTGATATTTTTATAAGAAAACCCTTTTCGAAGTTATTAGCTATTGTAAAATAACTTCCAATAACCTTAAATTTGTCTATTTTAAAAATGAGTTTCAGAAGAAGAAACTATTTTGGTTTCAAATCCATTTTTCCACTTTACCGAAATCATTTTTGCTACCCAATCACCCGCTTCTTTTTTTAATTTAATCTTAATCGATTTTTCTCCATATTGAAAAAGCAAAGTTGACTTTTTGCCCTTCATTTTAATTTCTTTTAAGTCTAAAATAGAGACCGTTGCTTCACTATTAGTAGAATTACTAACGACAGCAACCATTTTACCATTTAACGAAAGATGGATGTTTTCTGATAAAAGACCATTGGTGGCTATAGTTAAAGGCAATATTTCTCCGTCAACATCTTTGGCTAAATGAGGTACTAAAGCTTCAATATTTAAAGCTTCTTGAAAGATTTCTTGGACGGTTGGATTAGATGCTTGGAAACTGCAAAGTGTCAAAGCAAATAAAAAGAACGTGCTGTTAATAACTAACTTTTTTACTGAATGATTCATATTTTTTCTTTATCGGGTTAAATAATGACTCAAAGATAGGCGTCATTCCTAGTTCTGGCGATAAAGAAAAGCGTAAGGCGGGTGATTTTCCGATGAAGTAGGGTAATTTACCGTTAAATGAATTGAGATGGTTTATTTTTAAAAGTAGAAATCTCCGTTGCCATACATCCGTTGCTAAAATTAGAAACATCCATTCACAAAAACTATCAACTAATAATACTTCCCACATTCACCTTTTGCGCCAATACTTCTGGGATAATGACCTCTTTACCATCTACTTCAATAAAAATCAGTTCCTTATTTTTTCTGTCTATTTTAAAACGGCTATCTGGCATTAAGCCCAATTTCCAAAGTTGGGTACTAATGGTTTCGTTAACTTGTTTGTGAGCAATTACTGCATATTGATTAATCTTTAAATTACTCAAAGCAAATTCAGGAAAACCTATTTTTGAAGGAATAGGTGAACCATGCGGGTCTTCGGTAGGAAATCCTAGCGCTGCATCTACTTCATCTAAAATTTCTTCTGACAAGAGGTGTTCATATTTTTCTGCGTCTTCGTGAATTTGCCCAGCGGATAATCCAATTTGATTGACCAAGTAGGTTTCCCAAAGTCGATGCGCTCGAACTAAACGGGAAGCCTCATCTTTACCACTCTGAGATAAACTAATTTGATTGCCTTTACGAGTAAGAAATTTTTGGGTAGTTAACTGTTGTAAATATTTAGTTAGACTGGTTTTAGATAAGCCCAATTTTCCTTTTAACTTAATGAAAGTAAATTCCCCTTTCTTTTCTAGTTTTAGGCCTTCCTTTAAAATATCTTCAATATGAATTCGCTTTTGTAGTTTCCTCTTTTGGAAAAACTTAAAAACTAGCCCTCTTTTCGGGGAAAAGAAAACGGCTACTAAATAAAATAACGTAGCGACAACTGCCATCATAGGACCAGGAGGCGCTTCCAATATAATGGCAAAAAACAGACCGATAATAGCGGAAAATAAACCAACTATTCCAGCAATAACCAATACATTTTGCAATCTATCTGAAAGGAGTAGGGCAGTAGAGGCGGGGGTAATGAGCATGGCGACTACTAAAATTACTCCAACCGTTCCTAGTGAAGCAACCACTGCAAAAGAAAGCATTAACATCAAAAAATAATGAATCATTTTAACAGAAATGCCCATCGTCTGAGCGACTACTTCTTGAAATGTTGTGGCGAATAAATACCGATAAAATACCTTAATAGAGATTAAAACATAAACGGTAACTGCCGCTGTTAAATACAAATCTTCATTAGAAACGCCTAAAACATTTCCAAACAAAAAATCCTTTAAATCTAAGTGTACGCCTTCTCTGGAAACGCCAGAAATCCCTATGACACCTATTGCGAACATTGCCGTAAAAACTATTCCTATTGCTGCATCATTTTTAGTCTTGACATTATGTTGTATCCATGTAATGCCTGCCGCAGTTAGTAAGCCCGCAATGACTGACCCAACAAAGAATCCAAGCGCACTATAACCTACAATCATAAATGCGACAACCACTCCTGGTAGTATTGCATGTGCCAAAGCATCTCCAATCAATGCCATGTTTCGCAACACAATAAAACAGCCTAAAACTCCACACATTAAACCTACCATAGAGGAGGCTAATAATGCCCGAATTGCCCATTCTTGTTGTATTATTTCTATAAAATTTTCCATAACCCATTATTTTGTTAGGGTAAATGTAATGAAATAATTAGAATAGACAAAATTTATTTTTAGATTAGGCTAAAAAATAACATTAAATTAAAATTGCTTAATTTTTTGACTTTGGGAATTTTTTATTTTTTACGTGAGTTATAGGAAAAAGTAGATTTAAAAACATCAAAAAAATTATTTATGAGTGATTGGATGAATAGGTGGAATGATTTTCAAAAAAGTGCAGATAAATGTTTTCGATTTTTGAAAGCAGAAGATTTAATTCATGCGACTCATATTTCTTTGCGGCATGGTTACCTCTATGTTGAAACAGCTAAAGTAGCTTGTTCAACGGTGAAAAGACTATTGATTGACGCAGAATATGAAAGTAAAGTTGAATTAACGGAATCAGAATATATTCATTTTAGGGAATTTTCTCCTTTATTGAATGCTAGGCAGATTGGTCCGTTTGATAATTTTTTAAAGCGGTCAGATATTTTTAAGTTTTGTTTTGTTAGAAATCCTTATACTCGATTGCTTTCTTGTTATTTGGATAAAATTATCCAGAGAAAAGGGCCGCAACATCCTTTAATGATACAATTAGGATATAGTCAATTTTCAGAAAAAGTCCTTTCTTTCGAAGAATTTATAGAGGCAATTATTGCACAACCTGTTGTCTATATGGATGCTCACTGGAGAACACAGTATTACGCAACTTTTCAAGGTGGTATTGATTATGATTTTATTGGGAAATTTGAAAATTTTGCAACTGATTTTCGACATGCTATTCAACAAACTAATATAGACTTTGATAAATATTACACCATAGAAAATAGCCATGCAACCCAAGCGAATAACTTGATTGACCATTATTATACCCCAGATTTAGTAGAGAAAGTTTATCGAAAATTTCAAATAGATTTCGACTATTTTGGCTATTCCAAAAAACTACCTTAAAATTTTACTATTTATGTCGATTTTTCAAAACCTCAATCACTTCGGCTAAAGTATAATTTTTAGCTGCCAGTAAAACCAAATAATGATACATTAAATCAGCCGCTTCTCCCATAAAAAGGTCTTTGTCATTATCTTTTGCTTCAATGACCAACTCTATTGCTTCTTCGCCTACTTTTTGAGCTACTTTATTAATCCCCTTTTTGAATAGCGAAGTCGTGTAAGATTTACTAGAAGGATTATCTCGTCTGTCTTGAATCACACTTTCCAGATGCAATAAAAAATTATCCGTTCGATTGGTTTCTTCAAAACAGGTATCTGCCCCAGTATGACAAACTGGCCCAACTGGATTGACTTTTACTAAAAGGGTATCCTTATCACAATCTTTGGCAATGCTAACTAAGTTGAGAAAATTACCCGAAGATTCTCCTTTTGTCCATAATCGTTGTTTGCTACGGCTAAAAAAAGTTACCTTTTTTTCTATGATGGTTTTTTCTAAAGCATCGGCATTCATATAGCCCAGCATTAGCACTTTATTCGTTGTATTATCTTGAATAATGACAGGGATTAAGCCATCATTTTTTTGGAAGTCTAACTGATTTATGGTGAAATTCATTATTAATTTTCAATTTTCAATTTATAATTTTCAATTTTCAAAATGGTTCTGAGAATATTTATACTTGTATAATCTGATATGTTTTCATCTGTTGCCAAAAATCCGTTCCCAACAAATTATCATCCCTTTATTTATTGACGCTTTAAAAATCCGTTGGGAAAAGAGCTATCGAACAATAATATCCTTCCCAGCCAAATACCGCTTCAAATCCGAAATCTCAATCTCCCCAAAGTGAAAAATACTAGCGGCCAATCCTGCATCTGCTTTCCCTTTAGTAAAAACTTCTTCAAAATGCGCCATAGTACCAGCACCACCAGAAGCAATGATTGGAATATCCAAATTATCAGATAATTGAGCTAAGGCCTCAATGGCAAAACCCGCTTTCGTACCATCATGGTCCATAGAAGTAAACAAAATTTCACCTGCGCCTCTTTCCTGCATTTCTTTAGTGAATTCAAAGAGCCTTCGCTCCGTTGGAATGCGACCACCAGAAACGTGAATGATCCATTCTCCGTTGATTAACTTAGCATCTGCGGCAACGACTATACATTGATTCCCAAATTGCAAAGACAATTCATCAATCAAAGCAGGATTCCGAACAGCCGCAGAGTTAATACTGACTTTATCTGCCCCATTCATCAAACAAACATCGACATCTTCAATGCTACCAATACCGCCGCCAACGGTAAATGGAATATTTAAATTGCGAGCAATATTTTTAGCTAAAGCGGCGAGTGTTTTGCGCTTTTCATGGGTAGCGGTAATATCTAGAAAAACTAATTCATCCGCCCCTTTTTCGCTATAAGCTGCCCCTAATTCTACAGGGTCGCCAGCGTCTCTGAGGTTCACAAAATTTATACCTTTTACGGTTCTACCATCTTTAATGTCCAGGCAGGGGACGATTCTTTTTGCAAGCATTTATTTAGTTGACTAATTAATTGTTGAAATGTAACTTCATTCCTTCATGCGACCCTTTAAATCCCAATTTTTCATAAAATCGAATAGCATCGGGTCGTTTTTTATCACTTGTCAATTGTAAAACATGCGCCCCTCTTTCTTTTGCTCGATTAATAGCCCATTTAAAAAATTGTTTCCCCAATCCTTTTCCTCGAAAATCTTTATGAATTCTAACGGCTTCTATTTGCGCCCGAACGCCTCCTTGATAGGTCAAATAAGGAATAAAAGTTAGTTGTAAAGTGCCAATGATTGCTTGCACTTCATTTTCTACCACCATGAGTTCTTGATTGGTATCTGCTGAAATATATTCAAAAGCAGTATAATATTTTTTAGGTAAAGGAGTAGCAAACGCTTCTCTTTTTTGACCTAAGGGGTCATCTGCTAACATCTGTACGATGAAAAAGACATCTGCTTTAGTCGCTTTTCTGAAAATTAAATCCATAAGCCATGATTTTATAAGGCTACTAATTCTTCGACAGATAACTTCCCTTCATAAATAGCTTTTCCAATAATTGCTCCATAGCAATCAAGCTCAATTAAAGCTTCCATATCTGCCATAGAAGTGACGCCTCCACTAGCAATTAATTGTAAATCAGGGAATTCCGTCCGAATTTTTTTATATAAATCAACCGAAGTCCCTTGCAATAAACCGTCTTTAGCAATATCGGTACAGATAACATATTTGACGCCTTTAGCGGTATAATCTGCTAGAAAATCAAACAAATTTAAACTAGTCGTTTCTTGCCAACCACTAATCGCAATTTGCTCGTTTTTTACATCAGCGCCCAAAATGATTTTATCGCTGCCATATTTTTCTAACCAACCCTCAAAAGTGTCTCGGTCTTTGACCGCTATACTACCACCCGTAATTTGTAAAGCTCCAGAATTAAAAGCAATTTCTGCATCTTTATCGGTTTTTAAACCACCACCAAAATCTATTTTTAAACTAGTTTTAGTTGCAATTTTTTCTAGTACTTTCCAATTGACAATATGTTTGGCTTTGGCGCCATCCAAATCTACTAAATGCAAGCGTTCAATTCCTGCGCCTTCAAATTCTTTAGCAACTTCCAATGGATTTTCGTTATAAACCTTTTTCTGATTATAATCGCCTTGCGTTAAACGGACACATTTTCCGTCGATGATATCTATTGCTGGTATTATTTGCATACTTTTTGAGATGCGAGAAGTGAGAATAGAGAGTAGAGATGCGCTAAGGAAATCTCTATTCTCTGTTCTAGACTCTCTATTCTAAATATTAATAAAATTCTCAATAATCCTAGCCCCAACTTTCCCCGATTTTTCAGGATGAAATTGCGTCGCATAAAAATTATCTTTGTGTAAAGCGGCACTAAAAGGCTGGCAATAATCAGCGACCGCAGCGGTATAACTACTCTGTTCTACATAATAACTATGGACAAAATAAACTCGTTCGTTTTCTAGACTTTCGTCAAAAATGCCCGACTTTAGATTGGTAATATTATTCCAACCCATGTGCGGTACTTTTTCCCCATTATTAGGTTGAAATAATTTTACTTTTTCGGAAAAAATACCCATACAAGTCGTATCATTTTCTTCCGAATGCGCACACATTAATTGCATCCCTAAACAAACACCTAATACGGGTTGCTTTAATTGGGGAATCAATTTATCCAACCCTTTTTGGCGTAAGAAAGCCATGGTTGTACTTGCTTCGCCCACGCCTGGGAAAATTACTTTATCTGCCTTTTGAATGGCTTCAAAATCATCGGTTAAAATCGGTTCAATGCCTAATCTATTTAAGGCAAAAATGACCGATTGGGTATTGCCTGCGTTATAGTCTATGATTGTTAAATTCATCGTTCATCATTTATCGTTCATCATTAAAGAACACCTTTCGTACTAGGCAACTGCATATTCTCAATATCTCGCCGTTTAGCCATTTTTATAGTCTTTGCAAACCCCTTAAATATAGCCTCTATTTTATGGTGTTCATTTTGACCTTCTGCCTTAATATTCAAATTGCACTTAGCAGTATCCGAAAAGGATTTAAAAAAGTGGTAAAACATCTCCGTCGGCATATCCCCAATCTTTTCCCGTTTAAAATCTGCGGCCCAAACCAACCAAGGTCTGCCACCAAAGTCGATGCCTACGTTCACCAGACAATCATCCATCGGCAAACAAAAACCATAGCGTTCGATGCCCATTTTATTGCCCAATGCTTGGATAAAAGCTTCGCCTAAAGCCAATGCCGTATCTTCTATCGTATGATGTTCATCAATGTGTAAATCGCCTTTAACTTTAACCGTTAAATCAGAATTAGAATGGCGGCCTAATTGGTCTAACATGTGGTCAAAAAAGCCTAAACCTGTGTCATTATTACAGACACCTGTTCCATCTAAATTTAACTCGATATAAATATCAGTTTCCTTAGTTGTTCGCTGGACTTTTCCAATTCGAGCAGGTAATTTCAAAAATTCATAAATAGCCCTCCAACTCGTACTTTTTAAAGCTAAAGTATCCGTTAAATCAACACCTCCTGCCAGATGGTCATCCGATTCATCAAAAGATTTTCCAATTAAAATCCCTTTGGCGCCCATATTTTTAGCCAATAAAATATCGGTCAACCTATCTCCAACCACAAAGGAATTTTCCAAATCATACTCGCCATTCATATAATGCGTCACCAAACCTGTATTAGGTTTTCTAGTTGGCGCATTATCCTTGGCAAAAGTACGGTCAATCACGACTTCTGAAAATTCAATGCCTTCGCTTTTTAAAACTTTGAGCATTAAATTATGTGGTCCCCAAAAGGTGTTTTCTGGATAAACTTCCGTTCCCAAGCCATCTTGATTAGTAATCATTACCAATTCATAATCCAATTCTTCGGCTATTTTACCAAGGTATTTTAAGGTCTTTGGTAAGAAGTCTAATTTTTCGAAGCTGTCTACTTGATAGTCAGTTGGTGGTTCTTCGATGATGGTGCCGTCACGGTCTAGTAAGAGTAATTTAGGTTTCAAGATAGTCTATTTATTCACAGACCTGCAAGCGTCTTTTCGACCTTGGAGTGTCTAAATGAGGAATTTGTTTTTAAGCCTTCGTATTTATAGCCTCCCATTCCTTCATAGCGGCTATTAAATCATCATTTTCTTTCGGTTGCCCAATAGTCAACCGTAAGCAACCTTCACATAAAGTAACAGTAGAACGGTTTCGCACAACAATGCCTTTAGCCGCTAAAAAATCATACAATTCATTAGGTGCATCCACTTTAACTAAGAGAAAATTAGCGTCAGAAGGGTAGACGGCTTCCATAAAATCATAACGGGTCAAATTATCTTCTAAACGAGAACGTTCTCTTAAAATCGTTGCTACGGCTTCTCTAACTTTATTCCGATGTTTAAAAGCTAAGAGTGCCGCTTTTTGCGTCAATTCACTAATATTATAAGGGGGTTTGACCTTGTTTAACAGGTCAATAATTTGGGTATTGGAAAAGGCTTTGCCTAGGCGGATATTTGCCATCCCCCAGGCTTTGGAGAAAGTTTGCAATATTACTACATTCTCATAAGTTTCTATAAAATCAATACAACTTTCTTCACTAGAAAAATCTATATAGGCTTCATCAATAACAACTACGCCTTTAAATTGCTGTACTAACGTTTCAATATCCTCCCTATCAATACTATTCCCCGTTGGATTATTAGGCGAACAGATGAATAATATTTTAGAGTGAGCGTCTGCTGCTGCTAAAATAGCATCGACATTTAATTGATAATCAGTCGTTAGATTAATTTTTCTAACTTCTACATTATTAATATCGGCACTCACTTGATACATGCCATAAGTAGGCGGTAAAGTGATGATATTGTCAATGCCAGGTTCGCAAAAAATGCGCATCAATAAATCAATTGGTTCATCACTACCATTGCCCAAAAAGATATTTTCTGGTTGTACCCCTTTCATGCTAGCTAACCGCTTTTTGACTTTCCATTGCATGGGGTCAGGATAGCGATTCATCCCATTATTAAAAGGATTTTCATTGGCATCTAAATAGACTTTTGCTGTTCCTTTGAATTCGTGTCTGGCAGAAGAATAGGGTTTTAGATTTTGAATGTTTTTTCTTGCTAGGTGTATCATTGAAGAGATAGTTGAATTGTTTGATTGCTGAACTTGAAAAATTTAGCGAGTAGTAAAAGATAAGGTTTTTCCTTCTTTGGCAGCTTCTCTAACCATTTCTTGATATTCAGGAGGTAGCGCTGAAACAGGCATCATAAACCCATCAACCATTACCATATTGAAAATAGGATTGCTTTCTCTTCTACTAGGTATCATATAATCCCCACTTGTCATCCTATTTAATTTTAATAATTTTCTAATTTCTGCTGCTTTTGCCCCTACCGTTGAACTTTTGGTGTCGAAGTAAGCACACATATCATTAACGGTTACATAAGGTTCAAAAGATTTATCCCCTAGAAAATTGATATGCCCAATGGCATGAATAATTCCTGCTGCCCAGATTGCTTCTTTTCCACGTAATAGTGGACTTGGTCTTTTTCGGCTTAATTTGCCAATTGTTTTCTTCAGAATTACTAGGTAGTCCTTATTTAGTTTTTCTTTGCAAAAACCATCCACTAAACTGGTTATGGTTTCAACTCTTTTTTTTAATTTTTCTTTATCATCTGCCATTTTGTGATAATTAGAGGTGTTAATAATAATTTTACTTTGATTGTAAATCACCATTAATTTTTTGAATCAAAGGATGATTTGGCATCAATTGAAGCGCTTTATTAATATCCATTTTTGCTTCGGCATACTTAGTACCTTGACTTAAAATAGCTGCTCGTTCCGCTAAAGCTAGCGCATAATTTGGATAGGTTTCTAATAAATCATTGAGCATCGTTAATGCACGTTCTGTTTGACCCAATTCCTTATAACTTTGGATAATCCTTAACAACCCATTGTCATAATAAGGATTTTCCTTGACTAATTTTTGATACTCAGTAATTGCTTGCTTATAGTCTTTGGTCAAAAATATTAGTTTCGCAAGATTTTCTTGGGCACAAAAGTCTGCTGGATTTTCTTGTAATATTTCGGTTGCTAATTTTTTGGCTTCAGCTGGTTGTCCCAATTCATAAAGCAATAAAATTTGAATACTTTGGTAGGAACAATTATCAGGGCTTTTTTGAGTTGGAAAAGCAGCTAATCCTTTTTCAAAGAATTTTTTAGCTTCTTTTGTTTTACCTACCTTTTTGTTAATTAATCCAATGTTATAATAATTAGCGCCTGACTTATTTTTCTTTAATCCTTTAGTATAAATGGCTTCCGCTTTTTGATAAAGACCTCTTGCTGTTAAAATTGGGGCTACATCGTAGGCAATATTTGGAAAATCAGCAAAGGCCTTATACGTTTCTTCAAAATTTTTATAATCAACTGAATTATCGAAAAAACGGTCTTGATAAATCCCTTTTAAAAAACTAAAATATTCCCGTTTTTCAGAAGATTTTTCCATAGCGACTAAACTAGTTAAGCCTTCTTCATATTTTCCAGAAAAAGCGAGCGCAGTCGCATAATTATAATGAAAGACAGCTAAGGCCTTTAATCTAGTATTCTTTTCCTTTTTCTTGACGCCATCTAATTGGGAATACTGAGGTGCTTTAATTAAAAAACCAAAATTTTGAACGGCTGCGACATAATTTTTATCGGTCATGTTTTGAAAAGCAGCAGCGGCTACATTTCCTAACTTTTTTTGACCGCTTAAATTAAAGGATAAACCAATAAAAAAGAATAGTAGGGTGATTTGAATTTTCATAATTTTTATATTAAGTAGTAAGACAGAATCAGGTTAAATTTCAGACAAGATTAATAAGATTTACATGATTTTGATTGTCAATGCTTTAAATCTTATTCTTTTTGTCAAAAGAAAGTTAAAACTAATGCTGTTCAGCTACTTACTTTAACCTATAAACTAGCTAATCGTATCGAAACCGCCCGAGCATGCGCCATCAATTCCTCCGCTTCCGCCATCAACTCAACTGTTTTACCAATATTTTTTAATCCTTCTTTAGATAGTTCTTGAAAAGTAATTTTTTTACAAAAAGAATCTAAAGACACGCCAGAATAAGCTCTAGCAAAACCGTTGGTTGGTAGTGTATGATTAGTCCCAGAGGCGTAATCACCCACTGATTCAGGGCTATAATGACCAATAAAAACAGACCCTGCATTGGTAATGTCATTCGCAACACCTGCTGCGGCTTCAATGGATAAAATTAAATGTTCTGGTGCATATTCATTGATAATATCGACGACATCAAAGACATTATCATTAATAATAGTACAACTATTTTCTAAAGCCTTTGCGGCAAATTCCCGACGGGGTAGGGGCGCCAACTGTATGGCTAACTCTTTCTGAACGGCATCGACCACCGTTTTATTCGTAGCTACTAAAACTACTTGACTGTCAGCGCCATGTTCTGCTTGCGATAATAAATCGGCAGCCACAAAAGCAGGATTGGCACTACTATCCGCAACGACCATTACTTCCGATGGACCAGCAGGCATATCAATAGCTAAACCATCTCTCTGCACAACTTGTTTAGCTGCAGTGACATATTGATTACCTGGACCGAATATTTTATAGACTTTTGGTACGGTTTCCGTTCCATAAGCCATTGCCCCGATTGCTTGGACGCCTCCAATTTTAAAAATTTTGGTGACGCCAACTAAATGAGCCGTAAATAAAATAGCAGGATTGACTTTTCCATTTTTTCCTGGAGGGGTACATAAGACAACCTCTTGACAACCCGCAATTTTAGCAGGTATACCCAACATCAAAATCGTGGAAAATAAAGGGGCGGTACCTCCCGGAATATATAATCCTACTTTGTCAATACCCACACTTTTACGCCAGCATTTTACACCAGGCATCGTTTCTACAATCTGAACAGGTTCTTTTTGTGCTAAATGAAAGGCTTCGATATTGCTTTTTGCTTGTTGAATGGCTGCTTTTAATTCAGCAGAAACATTAGCAATAGCTTCCTCCATTTCTTCAATAGTTACTTTAGAAGTGCCTAAGGTAACCTGATCAAATTGAGTCGTGAAACGCTTAACTGCTATATCTCCAAAGGTTTTAATGTCTTTTAAGATGCCTGTTACCTTTTCTTCTAAAGCCTTACTTTCAAATGTTGGTCTAGCTAGTATTTTTGACCAATCTTTTCTATTTGGATTATTGTATATTTTCATAGTTAAAGTATCATTTTTTCAATAGGCACAACCAAAATTCCCTCTGCGCCATTTGCTCGCAATTGGTCAATCACATTCCAAAAATCATTTTCATTAACCACAGAATGTACCGAACTCCATTTACCTTTTGCTAAAGGCAATACAGTAGGGCTTTTCATCCCAGGCAATATATCAATAATTGCGTCTAGTTTCTCATTAGGCGCATTTAGCAAAATATATTTATAATTTTTTGCTTTTAAAGTAGCGTCAATTCTAAAGAGTAGCTTATTTAATAAGGCTTGTTTTTCGCCTTGTAAATTAGGATTAGAAATAATAACTGCTTCAGATTGTAGAATAATTTCTACTTCCTTTAAACCATTAGACAATAAAGTGCCACCAGTACTCACCAAATCACAGATACCACTAGCTAAACCAATACTAGGTGCAATTTCTACAGAACCACTAATATATTCTATATTTGCCTTGACCTTATATTTAGCTAAATATTGTTCTGTTAAGACTGGGTAAGAGGTCGCAATTTTTTTACCATTAAAATAAGTTACGCCCTGATAATCTACCTCTTTAGGAACGGCTAAAGACAAGCGGCATTTTGAAAACCCTAAATATTTATCAATTCTAACTCCCTTTTGTACTTCTGCAACTACATTTTGCCCTAGAATACCTACATCGGCTATTCCATTCTCTACATATTGAGGTATATCGTCGTCCCGTAGATATAAAATTTCTGCGGGAAAATTTGTTGATTCTGCAATTAACTTGTTTTTTCCTTTAGGGAATTTTATACTACAATCTTTTAGTAGTTTTAGGGAGTCATCACTTAATCTACCTGATTTTTGGATAGCAATTCTTAACTTGCTCATTAAAATATTAGTTATAAATTAAAAAAATAATCAATTGATAAAGTACAATAAATTGGAGGCAATAAAAAAGCGGCTTACCACAAGTATATGGTAAGCCGCTTTTTGTCACTAAATTTGATACATACGACACCCTAATCTACTTGTTGGAGGAGTAGAAGAAAGGACGATGATGATGTAAATTATTAGAGAACATAAAAAATATCGTTAAATTATTCAGCAAAACTAAGTTTTCATTATTAACTTTGCAACCATAAGGGGGAAAAATCATTTATTTTATTTATTTTTGTCCTTTGAATGAGATACACCACTTATTTAGCTGTAGAAAACATAAAAAATATTGTTTTTTTTGAACATTTCAACTCCTAAATTCGTACAGTAATCTGTTCTCTGCCCAAGTATAAGCTGAAAACATCAATCAAACATTATTTTCTCAGACGAAGCGGAATTAAATATGAGTGCTTCCCTAAAAATTAGGAGTTAAAACAAAACCATGAGAGACAACATTGCTTTTTTAGAATTGAAATTTGGGAATATTTATGGTGGTTATGCTAATTTCTTTGCAATTAGCGATATTTCCTTGCTTGTCTTCGACCCCAGTACGAATCGAATTTTTATTGAAAGTTTAGCCATTAACACAGATGTTGATGTTGTTTGGGTAAATTCAAAAACAAACGAATTAGGTCACACGATTGGTCGTTCTCGACAAGTTATTAATCTACGCACAAGAAGAAAGCGTAGTTTTAACGAAGATTTCTCCCTTAATGAACATGAATTGGACCGGGCATTTAGAAATATTCGGCCAACTCGAAGATACATTAAGAGTTTTTTCTTTAAGAATTTCAGGAAGTACAATATCCGAAATATTGTAACTTTTGATGGAAAGCGAGATATTTTCCTTTGTGAAAAATCTGGCGTTGAATTTAGAGGTACTAAGATATTTGATTTGCAAAAAGCCTTAAATAAGGAGTTTAATTATTTATTCTCTTTAAATAAATTAGGGGTAGCCATTAATAGTAGATTTGATGATGGATATTTGCAATCAAACAACCAAAAATATTGGATTCACCCAATTGCAGCTCGTCAATTAAGACCTAGAACTGCTGCATGGGATGCTGCTAGAATGTTTTTAATCTATCAAGAATTTAATGATTATCACGATGATTTCACGATGAAGTCTGCACTCTTAGTCAACAAGATTCAAAAGGCAAAAGAAGCAGAAGAAGCTATCAAAGCAGCTGAAGCTGCTAAAGAAGCTGCAGCCAAGGCTGCTGAAGAAGCTGCTAATCCAACGCCTCCACCTGAAGTTGAAGTTGCTGAAGTTGTAGAACCTACACTTGTCGCTACTGAATCTGCACCTGAAGTTGCCGTTGAAGGTGAATCTGATGCTGCTGTAGGTAAAAAAACGGAAGCAGAAATCAAAAAAATGTTAGAGCCAGAATTAGTAGCCTATGCTAATGAACTTGGCATACCAGCTACGGAGAAAGATCTAAAGAAAGATACTTTGAATAAGGTTTTAGATAAATTAGGATACAATGTAAAATCAGTATAAGCTACCTTAGCTGATTTAAATAAAATTAGTCTACTTTTTTAAAATATAAACAAAACGGTCATTTGCCAAGTAAGGTAAATGACCGTTTTTATTTTTGGAGTAATATTTGTGTATAATTATCTGTATAGCGAATCTCCCCTTCTATTAATGCTTCCCCTGTTTTCCTAATATATGTACTTTCCTAGAAAATTTTAAAGCTGGTTGCAGATACTTTCTTATGAATAAATCACTACTATCATGTATTACCTCCCTGTTAATTTTTAATTTATTATTTCCAATTTTCGGAGAGGGCCAATCCAAGAATATGACACTCCAATCCAATTGGGACAGGGCGGTGTATGATTATAATGATGTATGGGGCTATGCCGATTTTGCTGGAAAAGAATATGCGATTATTGGCTCCAAGGTAAAGGTGCACTTTATAGAGGTAACGAATCCTGCCAATCCAATTTTTGTTGCTGAATTTGCTCTTGGAAGCAATACGACCTGGAGAGATATAAAAACATATAGCCATTATGCTTATGCTGTTTCAGAAGGATTTTCTAATGAAGGGCTAGTTGTTTTTGATTTATGTGATATTGGAAATGGAAATGTTACGAAGGTTTCTCAGGAAAATGGGATATTTGGCAAAGCACATAATATTTTTATTGACGCTAAAAATAAAAGATTATATGTAGTAGGTACAGATACGGAAAGTAGCGGTATCATTGTTTATGATTTATCAGATAATCCAGAGAACCCAACCTTGATTACCAAAACTGGATTGGCTGGCGGATATATTCATGATGTTTTTGTGCAAGATAATCTTGCTTTTTGTTCTCATGGATATAATGGGCTTTATATTTATGATTTTTCGAACCCAGTGACTCCTGTTTTAAAAGCATCTATTGAAACTGGGGGGTATAATCACAGTAGTTGGGGATTAAATAAGGATAATTTATTAATATTTGCCCAAGAGGTACCAACTGGTTTGCCGTTGGGTATTATGGATTATACGAATTATCTTAATAATGATTTGGAGGTAATAAAATCCTTTAAAAAACCTTTACTAGGCCCAACTCATCAAAATAATACCCCTCATAATCCATATATGGTTGGCGATTATGCAGTCGTTTCTTATTACGAAGATGGTGTCGTTATTTTTGATTTGACGAACCCGCTCCAACCAGATACGATAGCTTATTATGATACTTACCCTGATAATGAGTCCTATACGGGCTATGAAGGTTGTTGGGGGGTATATCCTTACTTACCTTCTGGGAATATTTTAGCATCAGATGTTTCTAAAGGACTTTTTGTTTTAAAACCTAGTTTTGATTTACCAACGACTTGTGATAATGGTCAACTGGATTGGAATGAAACGAATATAGACTGTGGCGGAATTTGTCAATCTTGCACTCCCTGTTTACAAGAAATTTGCGGTAATAACTTAGATGATGATAGAGATGGAAAAATAGATTGTTTGGATGAAACTTGTGTTTGTGAGGGTAGTGAAACATTGATAAGTATCAAGGTTTGTTTAGAAGGATATTATGAAGCATCAAGTGGACAAATGACAACTAGCTTAAAAGATGATCGTTTGTTGCCAACCTTTCAACCATTTAAAACAGCCCCATTTTATTATGAAGGAAAAGAATCAATCACTAATATTCAGGAAAATGTGGTGGATTGGGTTTTGGTAGAAGCACGTAATCCCAATAACTTACAGGAAGTATTAGCGAAAAAGGCTGGATTATTATTAAATGATGGGTCTATTGTCCAAGCAGATGGTTTGCAAGCCATACAATTTGGCGATATATCTGCTACCGAGATTCATTTTGTCATTAGGCATAAGAGTCATTTAGCCATAATGAGTAGAGCATCTATTGATTTGTCAAATTCGACAGTAGCTTATGACTTTACAACGGGAACTGAAAAAGCAATGGGGAATAGTCAATTAAAATTAAAAGGAAATAAATATTGTCAAATTGCTGGTGATTTTGATCAAAACGGAATTATTAATAGTCAAGATTTTAATATTTGGAAACAAAATAGTGCTTTAGTTAATCGCTATTTATCCTGGGATGCAGATGGAAATGGGGTAATTAATAATTTAGATTTTAATGCATGGAAACTTAACCGAAGTAGAATAGGTGAACCGACTATTCAATTGGATTAAGCGCTTACTATATGATTTGCCAAACGATACCTGTCGTCTACCTACCGACAGGGGAAGATGATGAATTATAAACGAAGCATAACTACAACGTAGATTGATAATTCATCATTACCCCATCTGCTTGTCTTTATCTAATTTATTGAAAAGTACATTTAACCGATACATTTCATCTAGTGTCTCATCTAAATAAACTTGAAATTCAGGCATTCGGCGAACATGTTTTCGGATTCTTGTTGCTAAGCCTTGTTTTAAACGGTGATATTCCTCTTCCATTTGAAGAATAACTGCTTGTTTATTTTCTGTATTATAAACGCTGAGGTATATTTTGGCTTGGCTAAAATCAGGCGTTAGTTTAACCGATGTAACGGTGACTAATATTTGACTTCCATAGATATAACTTCCTTCTTGTTGTAATACTATCCCAAAATTTCGCTTAATGATTTGGGCAACTTGTAACTGTCTTTTTGATTCTTTAGCCATGATTAATGGTCGTTTATTTATTATTGGATTAACGTTGAAAAACGTAAAAAATTAGTAAATGTGATTAGAAACTAAACAATTAGGCATTTTATTTTTTAATTCCTAGTTATTTTAGAAGACTAAGAAAAAATATCAACCCTTTCCAACAGTTTGATTTCGTGATTTTTAATTCTTTTATGAATGTCTATTATCATTATCTTAGGGCAAATAAAAAAGCTAAACCGAAAGGTTCGATTTAGCTTACATAATATCTTGGTAAAAAGTTCCTTTGCTTACCAACTCATATCATCCTCTGATTCTACAGGAGCTGACGGAGTCTCTGGCTCTTGTGGAGCTTCAACTTCAGTTAGAGGACTAGCTACTACTTCAGGGCTAGCTTCAGCTTCGGGACTAGTAACATTTTCATTATTTGTAGCATTTGATTGAGGTAAGTCAAACTCACCTGCTGCTCTTCGTGCTTCATACTCTTCATGACGACGAGTATATTCATCATAATCATAATCAGGCATCAACTCAGTTTTTACATGAGTGATAACCTCTTCAAGACTCGCTAGAAAACGGTTAAAGTCTTCTTTGTAAAGAAAGATTTTGTGACGTTCGTATCCGTCGCCATTAAATCTCTTAGTACTTTCCGTAAGGGTTAAGTAGTAATCATCCCCTTTAGTTCTTCGAACATCAAAGAAGTAAGTTCTTCTTTTTCCTGCACGCACCTTTTTGGAATAAACACTCTCAAATCTCCTTTGGTTCTCGTTATCCACTTTTAAAAAATTTTGTTAATAAAAAGAAAATATAAGATACTATTTTAATAAAGAAAAAATTATTAAGAAGTAGTACACTATATTATCAAAAGCTAATCACTCTACAAAAGTAAGTAATTACCTATAAAATCACAAAGACTAATTTTTTTAATCTTATATTTTTTTGAATTGAAAAAATATATATTTTAAAATATTGATAATCAATACTTTAAATATTTTAATTGAATGTAATTAAATAAAAATTCTATGTTTAAAAATATCATTTTACTAAAAAAGTTGATTTTTTTTCAAAATAAATAAATAAATTGATAAAAAATAAACAAATAAAAATCCGATTATACGATTTTTATTAGGCTAAAAATTCTTATATTGCTTTTAGTTGCCTGATTAAATTCTATTGTAAGACTAATCTAATCTCTTGGTTGATTGTAGTAGATTTCATATTTAACTATAATTTATACTTTCCTGAAAAATAAATTTATTACAAAGTATGAAATTAGTCATTGAATCGATAGGAACTATTAATAATAAAGTCGTAATTTTGCAGTTCGGATAAGTAAATTAGAATTAGAAGTGTGAACTGTTTTAATTTTTTATTTGCCTGAACAAAATTAGACGAAAAAAGCAAAATTGATAAAAAGTATAACTTCATCACTTTTTAGCGGCATTTATGTCATCAAAAAAATGATTTTTTCAACAATTTGTGACAGTTATTACTTACATAATTTTTTAAAAACAAATACGAAATATTTTTTTTTTAAAAGTTTCTGCAATCCATTTTTTTTATTCAAAATTTTTCTCAATTTTGTAGTCTACTTTGAAGTTGAGGGGATTTGACTTTAAGTGGCAACAAAATAAATTATTAGCTTTTAAATAAAATATTTTTATTTAATTCATAATTAGTTGTCTTTCTGATAACTACACAATTTTATAGGCGAACATACTAAAAAAATGATTTCAATGAGACATACTGCTACGGTAAGAAGTATGATTTTATTGAGTCGATGAGAAAACTATTACTAAACTACGGCTCCCACACAGAGGCGAAATCAATCAAGGAGAATGGTAAATGATCACACAGCCGTTTGGGATAGTTGCCTGGATACAATACGCAGGAACGTCAATTCCCAAAGCTTTAAGACTTGGTTTGAGCCTATCAAACCAGTGAGGCTGGCTAATGAAGCACTAACAATCCAAGTCCCCAACAAATTCTTTTATGAATGGTTGGAGGAACACTACGTCCAATTACTGAAACGCACTATTCGCGAAGCACTAGGTGATACGGGTAGACTAGAGTATCAAATATTAATGGGCAAACGAAAAGCTCTTAAGAATACTACTAGTGCTAGACCAATTCAGAAATCTAAAAAAGCTATTGAACCAGGAGCGATGTCTGGCGCTCAAATAAAAAACCCTTTCGTTATTCCAGGGATCAAGAAACTAAAAATTGATCCTCAACTTAATTCTAATTATACTTTTGATAATTATATTGAAGGAGATTGTAATCGCTTAGCACGTTCTGCGGGTATGGCAGTTGCGAGTAATCCTGGAGGAACTGCGTTTAATCCTTTAGTCGTATTTGGTGATGTTGGATTAGGTAAAACACATTTAGCCCAAGCAATAGGTAATGAAGTGTTAAAGAATAATGATGGAAAGACGGTATTATATGTCTCTTCAGAAAAATTTACCAACCAGATTATTCAATCCATAAAAAATAATGCGGTAAACGATTTTGTGAATTTCTATCAATTGATAGATGTTTTGATTGTAGATGATATTCAATTTTTAGAAAATAAGAAAAAGACCCAAGAAATATTTTTCCATATTTTTAATCAATTGCATCAAACTGGACGGCAATTAATTTTGACTTCTGATAGACCTCCAAAAGATATGGATGGGATGGAGGCTAGATTGATTTCTAGATTTAAATGGGGTTTATCCGCAGATTTGCAGACACCTGATTTAGAAACTAGAATGGCGATTCTAGAATCAAAGATGAATAAAGAGGGCATTGATATTCCAAATGATGTTACTGAATTTATTTGTTATAATATTAAGAACAACATTCGAGAGCTAGAAGGGGTGATGGTATCTTTAATGGCGCAATCGTCTTTGAACCGTAGAGAAATAGATGTAGACCTAGCAAAAGAGGTGATAAAGAATTTTGTCAACCAAATCAACAAAGAGATTACGGTTGAATATATTCAAGAATTAGTAGCGGATCATTTTGAGTTAGATGTTGCTAAACTAAAAGGACAGACTAGAAAACGATCTATTGTAATTGCAAGACAGTTGTCTATGTTCTTAGCTAAGAAATTAACCGATAAATCTTTGAAAGCTATTGGTGCTAATTTTGGAGGTAGAGACCATAGTACGGTGATTTATTCTTGTAAAGCAGTACAAGATATGTTAGACACCGATTTAATTTTCAATGATACTGTTACCGAACTAGAAAAGAAAATAAAGATGAGTTTAAGCGATGGTTAATTGAACTAAACCCACAATATAACCGTTATGAAAACAGCATGAAAAATAAAAAATAAAACGAAACAAGATAAACAACTTTTAAGTAACATATAAAAGATAAATAAAGAAGGAAGCTCCTAAAAAAAGCTTCCTTTTTTAACCTAAATACCCTAAAAATAAAAAATATAAAAGAATATTTTTTTTTACTTGCAATTAATATTAAAACGTTATATCTTTGCGCTGCTTTACAAGAAAAGCGTTTTTTACTAACTAATTTTTTAACAAAATAGTAGTAAAATTTAAAAGAAATTATTGGAGAAGTGGGAGAGTGGCTGAATCCACCGGTTTGCTAAATCGACGTGCCCCAAAAGGGTACCGCGGGTTCGAATCCCGCCTTCTCCGCGAAATTCTTGGCATTTCTTTTGGATGTCTAGAATCGAAAGCTTTATCAAATTTTTGTTTGATAAATCCTTCGACCAACGGTTGTTGGAAAACGTTCGGGGCGTAGCGCAGTCCGGTTAGCGCACCTGCTTTGGGAGCAGGGGGCCGCAGGTTCGAATCCTGCCGCCCCGACTAAAACCTCTGTAAGTCATTGATTTACAGGGGTTTTCTATTTTTGAGAGCAATATTACGGTCAATGAAACTCTACTAAAAGTGTTAAAATTTGACTTTTTTTAGATTTCTAGCTAAAGATGCGAATTTTTATTAGAAATGTTTAATTTTTTAATCAGCCCTTTCTTTTTTCTCTCTTTCTTTATTGCTAACGATATCTTTTCCAATTAAAATATTATTTCCTAAAGCTGCGTTATTTTTGTCTAAAATAAGCAATTTGAATTTTCGACTTGCAAGTTTTTCTATTCTTGAATATATTGCGTACAGACTATTTTCTATAGGATCTTGAGAAAACCATTAGCATTAAAACTTTGTAAACCACAATTTTTTGAACTAATGATTACGATTCCTTTTACTACTTTCGACCAAGCCATTCGACATAGCTTAGAAAATATTTTTATCGAGCTATTGAAAATTTATCAACAGCAGAATGGTTTTGCTTTTCACTTTATTGGCCAACCTAAATTTAATTACCTCACCGAGGATGATTTAAGTATATATCCTGACGATTTCCCTGATTATAATGAGAAGTTTTTCTATCTAAAAAATAGGGTAGAGGAGACTTTGAAGAAACATTCATGTTACCCTAATTTAGCCAGCGTTTATTTAAAAGAACGGGAATGCTGGCATGAAAAAGAAAACCTTATACAACTCACTCAATTGATTAATGTTTTTAACCAGGAGTGTGCCACTATTATTCAAGAATTTGTAGCCGAAACCAATGATAGATTATGTCCACTTCATCGACATTATAAAATAGATGCCTTCGGTTTAGATGAATTAATTGAAATATGTGTCAATGCTGGTCTTACAGAGAATAAAGTTGCAGATTTTTTTGTGGGAATCAAATCAGTCGATGTAACTAC
>JAFMDF010000528.1 GCA_017857395.1 Bacteroidota bacterium
ACCGCAAAGTTACAATAAATACTATTTAGAACTTCATGCGTAAACCACTAGTAAGTACCTTATCACCTGCTTTTAAAAATTTAGCTAAATCATCTTCTTCCGTTACCGATTCTAGTTTTTCAAATCGGTCCATACCAATGATGTCCGCCAAGCGCATCAACCAACGAGGAGCAGACATCGCCACCCCTCCAGGTGTTCCTGTTAAGACCAAATCTCCTTTTTCCAAAGGCGTATTGGGATATTTTCGATGAATGGCTTGTAACATTTGTAAAGGCGTATAAATCAAGTCGCTGGTCATTTGCTGTTGCCGAATATCGTTATTGACTAGTGTTTCCAGCATAATGCAGGGGATAGCATTAGCTTTAAATTTGTTGGGAATCCAAACTTGCTCACTTATAGGAGTAAAGCCAGCAAAACTTTTCGATACACCCCAATACTCATAGCGATTTGGTCTCCCTTCGCCTAAAACAGCTAGACTACGAGCAGATAAATCATTAGCAATAAAAAAACCTATTGGGGGAGCATAAGCTTCGTTTTCTAAATTTTTAATGGCAATGTCTTCTAAAAGAACAAAGCCCAGTTCCACTTCGTAATCTAATAAAGAAGGAAGCGGGTTTTTGACTTGATTGATTTGCTCACCGATGCCAGATTCCAATTGTTCTACCGCATTTACTAGTTCCGCATGGGTCGGTATTTTAACTTTACTCCCATTTCCTACTTTGCTGTTAACAGCTTTCTTAAAAACAGGTGGGTCTACTCCTGGATCAAAGGCGGAAGCGGTTTCATTGATATGCCCTGCATACGCCAAACCTATACCATAAATGTTTTCAGGAAGTGTATCAAAAGGCACAAAATGACCGTCTTTGAGATCTAAACATTGGAAAGAAGCAGGCTTAATTTCATAGGGCAACCCTCTATTGAGGTAAAGTCCAAAAACTGTCAATGCTAAAAAAAGAAATAGTAAAAAGATACCAGTGAATTTGAGTATTTTCATGTTGTGATAGCTGTTTTATGCTGATATAACTGTTCAAAAATAGGAAGTAAAGAAACGGCTACTTGAGTTTCTAATTTTTGTTTTCGCCAAGCTATATGTCCATCAGGACGAATTAATAAAGCACCAGTTTCTTCAATGGCACAAAGGTTGATTAAATTGGTATAATCGGCAGGTGGTAAATTCAATTGATGCAATTCCACCAATTGTAGTTTTTCAGGATGTTTTATGACAAATTCCTGATAAGCCTTGTTCCAAATTTCTCCTTTTTCTCTAATTATCAAAGTAAATCGCTGATAATCCAGTAAGTCATGGGTAGATTGAAATTGCCCAGAAGTCGATAAATCTATATGTGGAAATCTTGCGCCCGGTCTAGTAGAAGGGATATAATCCATCACTTTATCTTCTGGTATAATCGGAGCAGAACCATCTGGAATAATCGCCCCTTCTTCATAAACATAGCCTATATCTAGGCCAATTCGGTCGAAATGTGCTACTTGGTCTGCAATTACGCTTTGGACTTTAGCTCTTAATTCGGAATTTTTATGAAATTTCTGGAGACTTTTTGCCGCCATAGCGGTAGCAAAATGGAGTAATTTATCCTTCCAAATTTCAGGCAACCACTTTGTAGGTGCGACCGCACGAAATTTCGCCATTTTTTCCAATCCATCTACCTCTAAACCAAAAGTGGCTGGCACTTCCATTATTTTATGAAAATTATAGACACTTTCTTCCGTATTCTGAGCAGCAATGGGTTTCCGTTCCCTTTCATAGGTATCCAAGAAATCTAGCGGTGCTTCTCCTTTTAATACTGTTTGTAATTTCCAACATATATTATGTGCATCCGCAATGCCTGTGTTCATCCCTAATCCGCCCGTAGGAGGAAAACGATGCGCTGCATCCCCTACTAATACCACCTTTCCTTTTCGATAAGTTTGAGCTAATTGAGCAGACATTCGCCAAAAACTAATGGATTTCACCTGAATGTCTAAAGACAAATCTCCTAAGGCTGTTTTGATTCTATTTTCAAAAAAAGATTTATCAAACTGTTCTTTTTGTTGGTAATCTAAATAAATAGGCACCATATATACCCATCGCTTTTCGATATGATGGGCGATAAAAGTACCAGCAGCAAAGGGATTTAAAATCCAATATAATTTAGCAGGTGTTTTTATAAAATCTCTCAAATTCGTTTCAAAATAAGCACTTGCAAATTCTTGGATTTTTTCAGGTCCCTCCATGGCAATATCCAAAAATTGTCGGCAACGACTTCCCGCACCATCAGCTGCAATAACAAATCGACTTTGAATGGTGAATGTAGTTGCTGACTGCCTCTCCAATATTTCATTGTCAATGCCTTTCGTTGTTTTAGTTAAGGATTGCCATTGATGGTAAAATAGTATTTTTATTAACGGATTACTTTGAATTTTTTGTAAAATAATTTTTTCTAAAGCAGTCTGAGAAATATTTAAATAAGGTGTTTTCGATTGTAAATACTGTTCATATTTTTGCCTCCTAGCTGTATCTGCGTATAAATCAATTCTACCAAATTCTTCATTGATGGTATTGCAAAACAAAATTCTTGCCCCATCACTAAACGGTGCAGCTTCCTTTTGTAAGACTTCGCTACTAATACCTAACTCCTTTAAAATTTCAATAGAACGAGTATTCAATTCATGCGCCTTGGGATGCTCAGAAATAAGCGCATTGCGTTCCACGATAATACTCGCAATTCCCAATTTCGCTAAACATAAGGCGCTTATCATACCAGAAGGTCCTCCCCCAATAATTAATACATCGGTATTTTTAGTCATATCAAAATTAGGCTTTAATTTTACGTAGGAAATAAATAGCAATGAACAGGATAATGGACAATACACCAAAAACAAAAGCATTTTCCTCAATGCCCAAAATAAAGGTGTGGTAACGATGATCTACCAATTGCCCATTATATAGGGGCGCCAAGGCAACTGCTCCCCAAAAACCTGCCAAGTGCATCCCCTGCCATAAAGCGGATACTTTCAAATTATCTTTGCTTTTGGGCTGTCGAAACCATATTAAATAAAGATTAGCCAGACCAGAAAAAAACATAAAACCCAGTAACCAAGCTAAGTGAATACGAGCATGCCCAACCCATTCTGTATTCATCAAATGAGATGCTCCTGTATCTTTCAGGATAGGACCAAAAAACTCAAAGCAACCAAGCGTTAATAAAATTTGGACGGTTCGATAATGTTTAGGTAAATTCATTTTTCGTTTTATTTTGATGTTTTAATAATTCCATTTAAAAATATTTCAAGTACGACATTTACATGTTCATTGATAGCTGCTGCTTCAAATACTTTCACTCCATATAATTTTTCCATTTGATAAGCTTGTGTAAAAAAAATATTAGCAGCACCAATCGCAATAGAAATAAAATGAGCAAGTGGCAATTCTTTTATTAGCCCCTCTTGTTGGAGTCCCTGCATTTGTTTTTGAAAATCATGATGCAATGGCTGTAATACTTCTTCTAGTAACCAGTCTGCACGAGGGGAAGGGTGTGCTAATTCATAGGAAATGATTTGATGAAATTCAGGGTTTTGAGCAGAAAAATAAATCAGTTCTCGCATCCAAACTTTCAGAAAATCGAGTTTATCTAATTGTTGGATACTATTAATTTCTGCGTTCATGGCACCTCCAAGTTTTTGTGCCACTAATTGTAAAGCTGCTTTCCAAAGTCCCAATTTATCGGTAAAATGATAATAAAAAAGAGAGGAAGCTACCCCTACTTCTTTAGATAAGGCTCTGATATTAGTTCCTTCAAAACTATTAAGGGCAAAGTGAGATAAGGCAATTTGCAATAACTGCTCTCGATTAGTTTTGGTGTTTTCGGATGGGCGTCCCCTTTTTCTTTTAGGTTTGAATTCCTCCATTTTTCCTATTCGTTTATTTCAAAGGTAGGAATTATTTTTTTATTGACAAAGTGTTCAATAAAATATTTTTCACATTAACTCTTTCAAAAGCTCAAAAAAAATAGTGCTGTCGAATCTCATTCGACAGCACTATTTTTACAATACCTGACTAGGATTGCCTAAAAAGACAAACGCTAAAAACATAAATTAAGTAAAAGAGAAGAAAAATTTCTCCTTATAAATCTTCAATCACCGCAGATAAGCCTTTATCTACTAAAGCATCTTTCTTTGGGCGAAGCTCTCTTTTGGGTGCAGTTTTAACGGTTGCTTTTCCTTTAAAGTGAATAATCATCGCCAATTGTTCTGCTTGTTGACTAGAATATTTAAGGACATCCATAAAACATTGAATCACCCAATCAAAAGTATTTTCATCGTCATTATAGACGACTAATAAGGATGGCATGCCTACTGCCACGTCTTCAATTTCTTCTACTGCTACATCTTCCAATTCTTCTACTGCGCTTGTATACTTAGTCATCGTTTAAGGTATGTTATTGAAATTATTCTTATTGTTTGATTGATTGATTGCTATACTCTGAACGGTCAAGTATTTTGATTTTAAATCCAAGATTTATGCTTGCA